>JBKOYU010000573.1:0-4980 GCA_046725575.1 Actinomycetota bacterium
CGACTTCCTTGACCAGCTCAGCGCCGATCTTCTCGTACGGGTCCTCCAGCTCGATCTCCTTGGCGATGGAAACCCCATCGTTGGTGATCGTGGGGGCGCCCCACTTCTTCTCCAGGACGACGTTGCGGCCCTTGGGACCCAACGTCACCCGTACCGCGTCGGCGAGGCTGTTCAGGCCCCGCTCGAGGCCGCGGCGGGCCTCTTCGTCATACGCAATTGTCTTGGCCATTGCGAAGTGTTCCTCCGGATTGGGGATGCACGTCTTGTTGGTCGGGTGCAGTGCCCGCGACGGACGGCTGGGATGTGCTCCGCGCGTGCGGCCCCAAGCCTCACCGTCCCGACCTAGCACTCACTGGTCGCGAGTGCCAACTGCATTCTTAGCACTCGACCAGGGCGAGTGCAAGGTCGCTTAGGTCGTCCGCAACCCGTCCAGGACTACCTCTGTGAGCCGCTCGGCCGTGTCGGGCCGATAGGCCTGCATCGCCTGGACCCCGACCACGATCGCCTTCACGTCGGGCACGTCGACGTCACGCCGCACCGTGCCCGCCTTCTGCGCGGCCCGCAGCAGCTCGCCGAGCAACGCCAAGAACGCTTCCTCCGCGTCGGGCACCGCATCCTTGATGTCGATGCCGACCCCGGCGAGCGCGTCGACGAGGCCCTGGTCCGTCGCGCCCCAGTCCAGCACCATCGACCGCAGGAACGTGAACAGCGCCTCGCCCGGATCCCCGGATGCCAACAGAGCGCGCCCGTCGTCGACGATGCGGCGGAGGCGGTCCTCGATGACCGCACGGAACAGATCCTCCTTGGTAGGGAAATGCCGGTAGACGGTCCCGGCGCCGACGCCGGCGCGCCGGGCGATCTCGTCGATCGGCACGGCCAGACCCTCGGCCGCGAACGTCTCATAGGCGACCTCCAGCACCCGCGCACGATTGCGCGCCGCATCGGCGCGTAACGGCCGGGCCGGTTCAGCCATCTCACATCGCCTTCGAGACGTCGGGAATAGATAACCGGGGCGCGCGTTCCGTATAGTCGTACCAATCGGAGCGCCCGCCCCGTTTACCGCTATTCTAGGAGATCCCCATGACCAAGTGGACCACCGTCGACATTCCCGACCAGACCGGCCGCACGGCCGTCATCACCGGCGCCAACACCGGCCTCGGCCACGAGACCGCCGCGGCGCTCGCCGCGAAGGGCGCACACGTCGTCCTCGCCGTTCGCAATCTCGACAAGGGCAAGGCCGCAGCCGACCTCATCACGAGGGCGACACCCGGCGCCAGCGTGGCGTTGCAGGAGCTCGACCTGACGTCGCTGGACTCCATCCGCGGAGCGGCCGACGAGCTCCGCGCCAATCACGATTCCATCGATCTGCTGATCAACAACGCCGGCGTGATGGTGACGCCGAAGTCGACCACCAAGGACGGCTTCGAGTTGCAGTTCGGCACCAATCATCTGGGCCACTTCGCGCTGACCAACCTGCTGCTCGATCGCGTGCTGGCGGTGCCGGGTTCACGCGTGGTGACGGTCAGCAGCCAGGGCCATCGCTTCGTCCGCGGCATCCGCTTCGACGATCTGCAGTGGGAGCGCAGCTACAGCCGCGTCGGCGCGTACGGGCAGGCGAAGCTGGCCAACCTGCTGTTCACCTACGAACTGCAGCGCCGCCTGCAAGGCACGAACAGCATTGCCGTCGCCGCACACCCCGGCGGATCGAGGACGGAACTGACCCGCAATGTGCCGCCGTTGATCGCTGCGGTGACGCGGCCACTGGAGCGCTTCATGCAGAGCGCCGACATGGGCGCGCTGCCAACCCTGCGCGCGGCCACCGACCCCGGTGTACTCGGCGGGCAGTACTACGGGCCCGACGGATTCGGCGAACAACGAGGCTACCCGAAACTCGTCGCGTCCAGCGCGGCGTCCCACGACACCGCAGCGCAGCGCCGGTTGTGGGCGGTCTCGGAGGAGCTCACTTCCGTGGTGTCTCCCGTCGGCTGAATGTGGCAGGCTGGCAAGCGATGTCACTAATCGTGCCGCTGTACCCGCCAGCCCGATACACCAAAGATGAACCGGAGGTCAGTGCCTGGTTGAGGCGGGCGCCGCAGAACGGGGGGCCGCCACCGGACTACGACTCGTTCGGGCTGGTGAAATACCACTACCTGGCCGACCAGCAGGCCACCGACGGCGAGTACGGGCTGTACCGGGTGGAGATCGCACCGAAGGGGGGCGGACCGGGCCCGCACTTTCACCGCGCGATGTCCGAGGCGTTCTTCGTGTTGTCGGGAACGGTCAAGCTGTACGACGGCACCGACTGGATCGACGGACACCCGAACGACTTCCTCTACGTGCCGCCCGGCGGCATCCACGGGTTCCGCAACGAAGCCGACGAGCCTACCTCGATCTTGATGCTGTTTGCTCCTGGCGCGCCGCGCGAGCACTACTTCGAAGGCATGGCCAAGCTTGGCGAGATGACCGACGAGGAACGTCGCGAGTGGTTCATCAAGAACGACAACTTCTTCATCGAATAGCGACACGCCGAGGGATGCGAGACCGTAATCCCTTGCGCTAGGCTGCTCCTCGATCAGTGAGGAGCTTTGGGTGCGGGCTTATGCAGCGCCCGACACCCAGGCTTTGCGGGGCTGGCAGCGTCGGGCATTGGTGCGGTATCTCGGCGCCAAACCACGCGATTTCCTTGCCGTCGCCACCCCTGGCGCAGGCAAGACGGCGTTTGCCCTGCGCATCGCTGGAGAGCTGTTGGCCGACGGCACGGTCGAGCGCATCACCGTCGTCGTGCCGACCGAACATCTCAAGACGCAGTGGGCGCAGGCCGCAGCGAGGGTCGGCATCGCCCTCGATCCGAAGTTCACCAACTCGTCGGCGCGGACGTCGTCGGAGTACCACGGTGTCGTCGTCACCTACGCACAGGTGGCCAGCCACGCCACCCGCCATCGGGTGTGTACCGAGAATTACCGCACCCTTGTCGTTTTCGACGAGATCCACCACGGCGGCGACGCGAAAAGTTGGGGCGACGCGATCCGCGAGGCCTACGCCGACGCGACCCGCAGACTGGCGTTGACGGGCACGCCGTTCCGCAGCGACGACAGCCCGATCCCGTTCGTCACCTACGAGCCCGACGGCGACGGCCTGATGCGCTCGCGAGCAGACCACACCTACGGCTACGCCGATGCACTGGCCGACGGCGTCGTCCGGCCGGTCGTCTTCCTCGCCTACTCGGGCGAGGCGCGATGGCGCGACAGCGCTGGCGAGGAACATGCGGCACGCCTCGGCGAGCCACTCACTGCCGAGCAGACCGCCCGCGCGTGGCGCACCGCGTTGAACCCGGCCGGCGAGTGGATGCCGGCGGTTCTCGCCGCCGCCGACACGCGGCTACAACAGAAGCGCCAACACGTGCCCGATGCCGGGGGCATGGTCATCGCCTCCGACCAAACCGCCGCGCGCGCCTACGCCGACATGCTCACGACGATCACGGGTGAAACACCGACGGTGGTGCTCTCCGACGACCCGGGTTCCTCGGACCGCATCAGCCAGTTCTCGGCCGGCACCAGCCGCTGGCTGGTCGCGGTGCGGATGGTGTCCGAAGGCGTCGACGTGCCCAGGCTTGCCGTCGGGGTGTACGCGACCAGCGCGTCGACGCCGCTGTTCTTCGCGCAGGCGATCGGCCGGTTCGTCCGGACCCGCCAACCCGGTGAAACGGCCAGCATCTTCCTGCCGTCGGTGCCCAATCTGCTGCTGCTGGCCAGTGAGATGGAAGCCCAGCGCAACCATGTACTGGGCAAGCCACACCGCGAGTCGCTCGGGGACGAGGAGCCGATCGAGCGACGCAAGTCCGAGCCAAGCGAATTGGACAACGGCTTCGAATCGTTGGGCGCAGATGCCGAGCTGGACCAGGTGATCTTCGACGGGTCCTCGTTCGGCACCGCGACTCCGGCCGGCAGCGAAGAGGAGGCCGACTACCTCGGCATCCCCGGCCTGCTCGATGCGGAGCAGATGCGAGACCTGTTGCGGCGCAGGCAAGAAGAACAGCTGACGAAGCGGACAGCCAGCGGCGAGGTGCCGCGGCCGTCAACGCACGGGCAGCTGCGGGAACTGCGCCGCGAGCTGAACACGTTGGTGTCGATCGCCCACCATCGCACCGGCAAGCCGCACGGCTGGATCCACAACGAGCTGCGCCGGATCTGCGGCGGCCCGCCGATCGCGGCGGCGACGACGGATCAGCTCAAAGCGCGCATCGAAGCGGTGCGCACACTGCAGGCGTAGCCACATCCGCCACATCTGTACCGCCAAGCTCTGGCCATGTGAGTCCAGAACTTGATATCGCATGCGATATCAAGTTCTGGGTAGGGCTCATCCTCCTGCCAACTCCGCCAGGTGCTTGAGCGAGTTGTCCAGATGTGTCATGTCGAACGGCGGGAACCCTATGTGCTCCCGCGTATACGGCGGCACTCGCGACCAGTCGTAGGTCAGCGTGACCTCGGTTTGGGCGGGCCCGAGGGGCTTGAGATCGTATCGCCAGATCCATCCGCCGAATTCGAGATTGGCATCATCAGGACCTTGGCCCGGCTGCCAGGCAATTGCCTGCGGCGGATCGAATACTTCGACCCGGTTCGCCATCTCGTAATCCTTGTCGGGATGGTTCTCGTGGTACATCGCCATGCGGAAGACCTGACCGGTTTCGGTCAGGCGCTTGCCATCGAGCGATTCCCTGACCCATCCCGTGCCATCGATCGCCGCATGGGTCGACGGATTGGCCAGCACATCGAACACTGTCTGAGCGGGCGCATTGATCGTCGCGACGACGCTCATGGTTTCTTCAGTCACGCCAATACAGACTGTCGTCGGCGCGACAAGTAATCGCGAGAATTCGCGATCCGGCCTACCTTGGCCGCATGCCCGCCGACGCCCCGACCATCCTGGCGACGAGCGGAGGCATCCAAGAAGGGCGACGCACCCGTTGGGAGTTCAGCGCGC
>JBKOYU010000174.1:0-2788 GCA_046725575.1 Actinomycetota bacterium
GTTGATGGACGGAGCCGACGCGGTCGGCGATCCGTCGGGAACGTTGCGCCGGTGCTCTATCACCTGATTTGGCGGCGCTGGCTGGTGGCGGATCTGTCGGTGGTGCTGTCGCATCGCACGACGGTGCGGGTGCCACCCAAAGTGGCGAATCTGTCGCTGGATCTGCCGCTACGTATGGACCGAGTCCGGTGATGTTCGAGCGCCGCCGGCGGTCTGCCAGCGGGGGAGGGGAAGGGGCCGAGCGGGCGGGCAGCCCGCACGACGATGGCGCCTTCTGTGCGCGGCGCGCCCGCGAGGACAACACCGCCACCAACACCGCGGGAACGCCAGGAAGCGCAGAAGAGGCGCCGACTGATCCCCGGCGCAGGTGCCGATCGGTTCAGGCACACTTGGCACATGGCATCGACGGTGGCTGCTGCCACACCATTTCCCCCGTCGCCGATGCTTGCCACCACCGGTGCGCTACCCAGTGACACCGCCGGCTACGTTTTCGAACCAAAGTTTGATGGCGTCCGTGCGCTTGCTCGAATAGATCACGAGCCCGAGCTGTTCAGCCGGCACGCCACCAACCTGTCGTCGTGTTTTCCGGACATCACCGCCGCGCTGCGCGCCGCCCTGTGTGGCCGCCACACGGCGATCCTCGACGGTGAGATCGTCGTGCTCGACAAGCACGCCAAGCCGTCATTCGAGCTGATCCAGCGCAGGCTGCGCGGCCCACCCACCTCGTGAGCACCTTGCCGGCGACCTTCGTGGTGTTTTGTGTATAGCCGGTCAATGACCAGGCCGGCCTGAGTGTGGGCCCCTAGACACCAAAGTTCGTGGGAGCGGGCAGGGTTCGGCGCTGGATCCGGGCCCCGAGCCGGTATGCGTGCGGCGATGCCGGGCACGCTGGAGTTGTGCCTCGTCCGTGAAACCTTAGGCTCGCGGCACGAACCGGACGAACGGCATTCGTTGCCCGACCGCCCGGAAGTCGGCTTCCGAGCCGTCGACGGCGAATCCCATCAGGCGAGGGAGGAGATGTTTGGCCGCTGTACGGTGTCGCGCCGCGTACTGCGCGAAGATGTCGGCTCCATCGTTCTCGGGAAGCGGTAGTGCTGTCACCAGTATCGTCCGTCTGCCCACTTGGATGCTGACATCTGGTGTGTGGACAACGTTGCGGTACCACGCCGCGGTGGGCCCCCACCCGGACGCGACGACAAAACTGTTGTCCGCGGGATCGTGCGTAACCACCTCTAAAACGGTCTGACGCTGCTTGCCGGAGACTCGTCCGATGTGATTCAGCAGCATCAGGCGTTCACCGAACAGCCACCCAAGGCCGAGCCGGTAGAAATAGATCGGTATCCGGAACAGCAGCCGACTCAACCCCGTGGGCGGTTGAACGTTCTTAACTATCTTCACGATTACCTTCCTTTCACTCTAAATGGGAATCACTCAATCGGCACCACAGCTCGTTAGCGACCCGTCAACCGAGCCATCAATTCCCTTCGTGGGCAACATGAGAGTGGCCGCAGGCCCGAACATTGACGGCCCCGCAGCCGCCACCGCCACGAGCCGACGTGGCCACCTCGAGGTTGGTGAGTCGCCGTGATGGCGTGCTCCGCTGAGGGTTTCACGACGTCACATCGGGTAGTCGGGCAATTCGATGTCGTCGCGCAGGCTGCGGGAGACCAGCAGGTCGCCCAGTGGACGGAAGTTCATGGCCCGCATCACCAGATGGCGAAACCGAATCCCAAGCTCCGTCTTTGTTGCGAAGACAGGAATGAGCTTTTCGGCGCCGGCTTGCTTGCCTTCGACGAACGGGCGCATTCGCCTCTCATAAGCCTCGAATGCACGTTGGTGATCGCCTTGAGCGCTCTGGAGTTCGCCGGCCAGCACATAGGCTGCGGTCATCGCCAGACCGGTGCCCTCGCCTGCGAGCAGGGATACGCAGGCGGCTGCGTCGCCGATCAACGCCACTCGGCCCTGTGACCAGTGATCCATGCGGATTTGGCTGACGACGTCGAAGTAGAGGTCTTCGGCATCGTCGAGTGCGGCGAGGATCTGCTTGCATTCCCAGCCGGCGTCGCCGAATTCGTTCCACAGCAACGCCTTTCGCGTGTCAAGCTCGCCGGGATCGTGGCCTTGGTCGGAGCGGAACACGAACAGAAACAGGGTGTGATCGTCGCGCAGTGAAAATCGTGCTACGGATCGACTCGGTCGGCTGTAGGTCACGTACACCAGTTCGTCGCTTGGCCGATAGCCCTCGACCACGGCGGCCGCGACCAGACAGCCCAGGTAGTGTTCGGTGTCGGACTCGGGTCCGAATGTCAGCCGACGCACGTTGGAGTGCAGTCCGTCGGCGCCGATGACGAGGTCGAAGTCGCGAGTCTTGGTCTGCGCGAAGCTCACACTGACCCCGTCGGGGTGTTGATTGATCGCCGTGATGCTGTCATCGAAGATCGTTTCGACGTCGCGCTGGATGGCGGCGTAGATGATGGCGGCCAGGTCGCCGCGCGCCATGCTGGTGAGCGCGCCGTCGGCGGCCCGCCGGAATCCGTCAACGCTCAGACTGGCCTGGATCTGGCCATCGGGGCCGACGGAGCGCAGTGATTGCATCTGATAGCCGGCGTCGCGGATCGCGGCCTCCAGACCCATTCGTTGCGCGACACGGTAGCCCACCCCCCAGAAATCGATCACGTAGCCGCCGGTGCGAAAGTGCGGCGCCCGCTCAATCAACGTCGGCTCGTGGCCGGTCCGATGCAGCCAGTACGCGAGCGTCGGGCCGGCCACACCGGCGCCGCTGATCGCG
>JBKOYU010000455.1:0-3238 GCA_046725575.1 Actinomycetota bacterium
CGGGTGTACAGTGCGGTGCTGGCCGAGTTCATCGCGCGCAGTCGCGCGGTCAAATCCGATCCGGCGTGGCAGACCGCGCGGCAACTGCCGCGCCGGACCAAGGAGGACCGGGCTGCCCGGCGGGCGGCGTTCGACACCGTCGCGGCAGCTCATGGTTTCACCGCCGATGCGGCGCAGTCGTTCGCGTCGTCGCTGCGCCAATCCTGGGTGCGGGACCACCTGCCGGCCCAGGAGACGCAGAGTCTGGGGGCGCGGGCGTTTGATGCGGTCAAGTGCTGGCACCTCGGTAGGACGGGCAAGCCGCGGTTTAAGTCGACGAAGCGTGGGTTGCATTCGTTGGCGGCCAAGGACGGTCACGGTGCGCTGCGACCCGCAACCAATGCAGCAGGGCGGTTGGTGGGTCTGCAATGGGGAGCTGGGTTCGTCATTCCGATCGCCGCGCCCGCGCAGACGGGCCGACAGGGTAAGGAGCAGCGTGCCGAGCTGGCTGAAATCGAGGCGCTGATCGCGGCCGGCAAGGTGCGCTTCACCCGGATCGTGCGCACGGTGATCAACGGGCGCGACACCTACCGCATGCAAATGGTGTGCGACGGGCATCCCACCCGGCGGCATCCGGTCGGGGACGGCCGGGTGTCGTTCGACCTCGGCCCCAGTGAGATCGCGGTCGCCGTTGAACGTAGCGACGGAACCTGGACACGGTGGATTGAGCCGCTGGCCGATCGGCTCCGCCTGAACACCGTCCGGCTCCGCCGCCAACAGCGGCGTCTGGACCGTCAGCACCGCGCCGGGTCGCCAGGCTGCTTCAACGCCGACGGCACCCACCGGCCTGGCCGCTGCGACTGGCAATTGTCGACGGCATCCAAGTGCACCACAACCGGTGTGGCTGAGCAGCACCGCCGGCTGGCTAAGCACCGTAAGACGTTGCACGGGGCGCTGGCCAACCGGCTGTTCAGTCATGGCGCCGACGTGGCGTGCGAGAAGCTTGATTACGTCGCATGGCAAAAGAACTTCCCGCGCAGCGTGCGGGACCGGGCACCGGGACTGCTCGTTTCGACGATCCGCCGCAAGGCTGACAGCGCCGGCGGGGATCGCCTCTACAGCGCCAACACCACGGCCCTGTCCCAAACCTGCCTGTGCGGGAACCGCAAGAAAAAGCCGCTCTCGCAACGGGTCCACCGCTGCGAGTGCGGCATCAAAGAAGATCGGGACCTGTTCTCGGCCTACCTCGGGCTGCACGTCCGTCAGGAAGCTGATGGTCTCGACCGGCTGGATCTGGAGGCAGCCAACCATGGCTGGCTCCACCGTCAGGACGTCGATGGGTTGCCGAGGTCCAGTCGCGCAGTACCACCCAACCGGCGAGGCCGCAGACATCCGCCGTCGCGGAGGTCAGTGGCGCGCATCAAAGCCCGGCGCAAAGCGCGGGCGGCGAAGCGACAGAGCCGGTCGGCGCGAACGTCCACCACCAACCAGCCCACGGCGTTGGCCGCATGAGCAACGAGACAGCTGGCTGGCACGGGGAATCGCCGCATCTTCAGTGCGGCGAGGACGTCAAGCCACGCGACACGCAGCGGGCAAAGGTCTATGCCGCTGAGGAATTCGTACGGACGCTGTTCGACCGCGCGGCCGAGCACGGCAACCGCGTCGTCGAGTTCTTCGGCACGCGACTGACGCTGCCGCCGGAGGGGCGGTTCGCGTCGGCGCCCTCGGTGCAGCGCTACGTCGACGACGTGCTGGCGCATGTCGGCGCCGACCGCCCGTTGACGGTGCGGCCCCGGCGTGGGGCTACCGCCGCCCACTATGAACGCTCCGACGACGGGGCGACCATCGCTGTGCCCGACCAGCGATCGACGTGGGCGTTGCGCGAGCTGGTGGTGTTGCACGAGATAGCGCACCACCTGAGCGACGCCGAGCCGCCGCACGGGCCGGAGTTCGTCGCGACGTTTTGCGAACTCGCCGAAGCGGTGATGGGTCCCGAGGTCGCTCACGTATTGCGCGTCGTGTACGCCAAAGAGGGTGTGCGGTAGCGTTTGTCGTGTGGCGGAGCCGGATCCGAAGGCGCTCGACGAGCTGTTCACACGCGTGTTGGGCACAGAGGACGACGCGTTGAGGGCGGCGCGGGAGGCGGGTGCCGCCGCGGGTATGCCGGCGATCGAGGTGTCCGCCCAACACGGAAAGCTGTTGTTCTTGCTCGCGGCGGCGATGCGCGCCACGCGTGTGCTCGAGATCGGCACCCTCGCGGGATACAGCACCATCCAACTGGCCCGCGCCGTCGGTCCGGGCGGCCAGGTTGTCACGCTCGAGTACGAACCCAAGCATGCCGAGGTGGCGCGGCAGAACTTGGCGCGCGCAGGGGTCGACGACCGTGTGGAGGTGATCGTCGGCGCCGCACTGGACACGCTGCCGACCCTGGCCGGACGCGACGAGAGTTTCGATCTGATCTTCATCGACGCCGACAAAGAGAACAACGTCGCCTACGTCGAGTGGGCGATCAAACTCGGCGCGCCGGGCTCAATCATCGTGGTGGACAACATCGCTCGCTTCGGACGCGTCCTCGAACCGGCGGATGACGACCTGCAGGCCCGCGCCGTGCGCGACATGCTGGACATGATGGGCGCGAACCCGAGGCTGGACCCCGCGGCGATCCAGACGGTCGGCACCAAGGGCTGGGACGGCTTCGCGGTGGCGATCGTCAAGGAGCCGGTCGAATAACCGGGTAATGACAGGACCCCTCACGGTGCCGAGGCCCGACGTAGCGTTGACAGATGGATAGCCGCAGCGAAGCCCGTGAGTTCCTGAGCTCCCGACGAGCCAGGATCACGCCGGAGATGCCGGGCTTGCCGGTCTATGGCGGGAACCGTCGCGTACCCGGCCTGCGTCGCGAGGAGGTCGCGCTGCTCGCCGGGGTCAGCGTCGATTACTACACCCGCCTCGAGCGGGGCAACCTCAGCGGGGCTTCTGAGAATGTGCTCGACGCCCTCGCCCGTGCGTTGCAGCTCGACGAGGCCGAGCGCGAGCACCTGTTCGATCTCGCTCGTGCGACGACAGCTCGGACACGGCGCAAGCCGGTACCACAGCGCTTTCGACCCGGCCTGCAGCGACTCCTCGACTCGATCGGCAACCCGGCGTGGGTGAGAAACTGGCGGCTGGACTTCCTTGCCGCCAATCGGCTTGGGTATGCGCTTCACTCCGATCTGTTCGCCGATCCGGTGCGGCCGGTCAACAGCGCGCGGTTCGTATT
>JBKOYU010000302.1:0-2001 GCA_046725575.1 Actinomycetota bacterium
GAGGACTTTCACACGATGGGGCGCATTGCCACGACCCAACTGATCGACCTGATCGGAATCACACCCGACAACGAGGTGCTCGACGCGGGCAGCGGGATCGGTGGTACTTCCCGCTACGTCGCCGACCAATGTCGTTGCCGGGTCACTGCCGTCGACTTGACCGGGGACTACTGCGAAACGGCCCGCTGGCTCAACCGACTTGTCGGGTTGGATGGACGGATTTCCGTTCGTCAAGCAGACGTTACCGAGCTGCCCTTCGCCGACGCGACTTTCGACGTCGTTCTCAGCCAGCACGTGCAGATGAATGTGGCCGAAAAGGCCCGCCTCTACCAGGAAGCGCGCCGGGTACTGGCCGACAGGGGCCGGCTCGCGATCTGGGACATCACCGATGGTGAGCAGGGCCAACTCGACTATCCCCTGCCGTGGGCCGACGTAGCCGGACTCAACCACCTGGCCGCTTCCGACCGCCTACGCGATGTAATCGAATCCTCGGGGTTCGCCATCGAGCGCTGGAACGATCTCAGCAACCAAGCGGCGGCGACGATGCAGACGCTGCTGGCGTTACCTCCCAGCCCACTCGGACTGCACGCCTTCGTCCCAGGCTTCGCCGAGAAAGCCAAGAACCTTACTCGGGCCCTGGCCGACGGACGGCTCCGTGTCATCCAGGCAGTCGCACGAGCCGTGTGACACCGCCCAAGCTCACCTAGCGGCCGACCCCGGTCTGCGCCGCAGAGATGATCGTCAGCTCGACCCCTCGATACTGTGGCGCCAGAGCGCGGCCCGCGGCGAGCAGCGGCTCGGTGCTGCGCAGCGTGCGCGCCAGCACGAACGCGCCCTCCAGCGCTCCGATCAGAGCGAGCGTCACATCGCGGGCCTGCAACTCATCGAGTCCCCGCGACACGAAGTACGCGCTACCCCCGTCTACCCAGTCTTGGAAGACCGACGCGGAGGTTTCGCGCAGTTCCTCGACGGTGTCGGCGACTTCGGCGGCGACACTGGCCACCGGGCACATGTTCACGAAGCCGGTGCCGACCATGTCCTCGGCTGCCTGGGTGAAGACCGCGTCCATGGCGTCGCCGAGGTCGGTATAGGAGTCGACGATCGACGGGAGGAGCAGCGCGTAGGCGTGCCCGGCGTTGATCAGCACCTCGCGCGCGATCTGCACCTTGCCGCCGCGGAAGTGGTGATACAGCGAGCCGATCGGCGCGCCGGAAGCGGCGGCGATGTCCTTCATCCCGACCGCGCCGTAGCCCTTGTGCCGCATCAGCTCCGCCGCGGCGGTCAGGATCGATTCTCTGGTGGACCTTGCCATCTCCGCCTCCTGAGGACAGACTAGAGCATACGTTCTAGAACCATCGTTCTAATGCCGAAAGGTCGCTATGAAATCCGTCGACATCACCGCCGGAACCATCGAATACCGCGAGGAAGGCGACCCGAACGGTCCGCCCGTCGTGCTGCTGCACGGCCTGCTCATGAACGACGCTCAGTGGAACCTCGCGCTGCCACTGCTCCCATCCGGCTTCTGCTACCTGCTGCCGATCCTGCCCATGGGCGGGCATCGCATCCCGATGCACGAGGACGCGGACCTCACCATGCCGGGGATGGTGGGCCTCCTCGGAGATTTTTTGGATGCGCTCGACCTCGCCGACGTCACGCTCGTCGTCACCGACTGGGGCGGGGCGCTCTTCCTCACCGACATCGGCCGCGACAAACGCGTTGCGCGCCTGGTGATCTGCCCGTCGGAGGCGTTCGACAACTTCCCGCCGGGTTTTCCCGGCAAGGTCGCATGGCTGGCCAGCCGCAACACGCTGACCGTCTCGCTCGCCATGCGCCAACTCAGGATCGGCTGGCTGCGCAGACAGTGGCTGATGTTCGGCCAAATGGCGAAAAAGCCTGTCCCCCAAGACATTGTCGATGAGTGGATGGCGGCCGGCCTGGCCGACCGGCGGATCAGGCAAGACCTCGTCAAGTACTGCCGCACCAAGTTCGACAAAGCCGATC
>JBKOYU010000387.1:0-2489 GCA_046725575.1 Actinomycetota bacterium
CACTGGCGCCGTGACCACGGTGGCGTTCAACAGCGACGGGCACCGCGTCGCGTCGGCAGTACCGACCACACGGGGCGGCTGTGGAACGCCGACACCGGCCAACCCATCGCGGGGCCGATGACCGGCCACATGAACACGATCACCAAGGTGGCCTACAGCCCCGACGACAGCCGCGTCGCGTCCGGCAGTTATGACGGCACTCTTCGGTTGTGGGACTCCACGATCGGACAAGCCCTCGGACAACCGATGACCGGCCATCAGGGGGCGGTCAACGGTGTGGCTTTCAGCCGTGATGGGCACGCCATCGTCTCTGGCGGCGCCGACGCGACTCTTCGGTTGTGGGATGCCGACCTCGGGGCACCCACCGGTGCGTCGGCGGTTGCCGAGCCGACAACGGTGACCAGCGCGACTGTCAGCATGGACCGCCATCGCATCGCCTCCGGCAACACGGACGGCACCGTGCGACTGTGGAACGCGGACACGCGAGATCCCATCGGCCCGCCGATGACCGCGCATCAGGGTGCCGTCACCAGCGTCGCGATCAGCGCCAACGACCATCGCCTGGTCTCCGGCGGTGCAGACGGCACCCTGCAGTTGTGGAACGCCGACACCCAACGGGCGGTCGGCCCGCTGATGACCGGACATCAGGGCGCGGTGCTTTGCCTGGCGTTCAGTGTCGACGGGCACCGCATCGTCTCGGGCGGCGCCGACGGCACGCTGCGTATGTGGAATGCGGAGACGGGCCAACCCGTCGGAGCTGCGCTCAAAGGCCACACCGACGCGGTGTTGGCCGTGGCGTTCAGCGACGACGGGCATCGCGTCGTCTCCGGAAGCAGGGATACCACGTTGCGCTTGTGGAACGCCGACACCGCCGGACCCATCGGCGATCCGATGACCGGTCACACCGCCGCGGTGTTCAACGTGCAGTTCGGCCCCGACGGGGCTCGTGTCCTTTCCCGCAGTGCCGACCACACCGAGCGGCTGTGGGACGCCAGGGCCGTACGACCTCTCGGCGCGCCGATGAACAGTCACGCAATGCACAATTCCCCGATCGACGTGGTGTTCAGCCCGGACGGCCAGAGCATCGTCAGCACCAGCGCCGACAGCAGCCGGCGGTTGTGGCCGCCACCGGCGTCGTCGGCGTGGCCAAGTCTGGTGTGCGCCAAGCTGTCTCAGAACATGAGCCATCAGCAGTGGCGCGACTGGGTATCACCTGACATCGGCTATACCGAGCTCTGCTCCGGGCTTCCCGTCGCGCCGGACAACCACAGCCAGTAGCACACATACGTCCCACAACTGGGCCCACGTCTGCCCAATCGTGTCCAGCGTGCCGCAGCAGCGTGAGCATGTCTCCGCAGCTGCAGGGCAGATGCGACATGACAGGCACGCCTGCTTCGCAAGGCGTGCGGTCCGACGAGACCGAGATCGTCTTTGAGCGCATCGCCGCGGGTGCGCTCCTGATGTTTGTTTGTTGAGGCCCGCCCACTACCGCCACTCAGCTCCTTCGGCGGTTTGGCTCCGCTGTTGAGCGGCGCGACGAGCCTGTGGGCGCGCACCCGCTCCAACGGCACGACACACGAACTCGCTTGCATCCCTGCGGCTTTGAGATCATCGGCGACCGACGTCAACTGGCGGACCTGCGCCACCTTGGCGGGCGACGGGTGCCCTCACCGGCCGAATCACCCCGCACGCGCTGGCCCAGATGCGAAGCGGCCACCTCACACTCGATGATACGGCGCGGTTCGGTGGACCTTGCCGCGCCTTAGGCGGTGAGCCGTCAAACGATTGGACCAGTGAGGGTCCTCCGATTGGGGGATCTTATTTTCCTCTGGCGGATCATCTTGTTGGCGGATCGACGCCGCTTCCCCGGCATCTCATTCTTTTGTAGACAACAGTGTTTTGCCGATCCTGATCAGGTTTCGGCCGGACTGAAGGATTGAGATGCACGTCACCATTGTTGGGTACGGAACGATCGGTCGGATGCACGCTCGGCTATTGCGAGGTTTCGGCGCGAAGATCGGCATCGTGGATCCGCGACCAGTGGACTATCCGGTCGGCGCGGATGTGTGGGGTGCGATAGACGAAATCCCCGAGCGCACACGCGACGCCATCGACGTCTGGGTGATAAGCAATCCGACCGTGCATCATCTGCCGACGCTGCGCAACATCCTTGCGTGTCAATCAGCGGCGCGGGTATTCATGGAGAAGCCCGCGTGTGCGAGCCATGAAATTGACGGCCTGCGGATGCTGCTGAGCGAACATCCACGGGCCCGCCTGGTCGTCAATCAGCAGTATCGCCACTCGCGACTGGTTTCCCTGTTGCGCGCCGAGATGGCGCGGGTGTCCGACCGGTTGCCCGACAGTATCGAGATCTCCTTTACCAAGGACCGCAGGGCGGACATCGCAGCGGGGCGTTTCATCGACACCGACTACGAGATCCTGGGCTACGAGTGGACCCACATGATCTCGGTACTTGAGGGTCTCCTGCC
>JBKOYU010001089.1:0-8870 GCA_046725575.1 Actinomycetota bacterium
GGTGTCACCCGCCACGTCGGGCTCGCACGGGGCACGGTCGCGTTGGACGGCGAACGCGAGCTGGAGTTCGGCCCAGGCGACCGGATCGGCGTCACGCTGGCCGCCGACGGTCCCCGCGTGATCGATGTTCCCGCGGTGCTCGCCAGCGTATGTTCGTGCTGCTCAACCATATTTATGAATTCAGTCGCAGAGGAGATCCAATGACCCAAATGTTGTCGTCGCTCGGCGCGGACGCACCTGATGCGTCCGGCCTCAACGAGACCCAGTTGCTGGACGTGTATTGCACCATGCGATCCATCCGAGCCTTCGAGGACCGCGTGCACGACGAGTTCGCGACCGGCGACATCCCCGGCTTCGTGCACTTGTACGCGGGGGAGGAGGCGTCGGCGACCGGGGTCTGCGCACACCTCGATCCCGATCGCGACACCATCGCGTCCACGCACCGCGGGCACGGCCACTGCATCGCCAAGGGTGTCGACATCAAGTCGATGATGGCCGAGATCTTCGGAAGGCGGACGGGATCGTGTCGCGGCAAGGGCGGCTCGATGCATATCGCCGACCTGTCCAAGGGCATGCTCGGCGCGAATGGGATCGTCGGCGGCGGACCACCGCTGATCTGCGGCACCGCGCTGGCGGCGAAGCTGAAGGGCGACGGCGGTGTCGGTGTCGCGTTCTTCGGTGACGGGGCCTCAAACCAGGGCACCACGCTGGAGGCGATGAACCTGGCGTCGGTGTGGAACCTGCCCGCGATCTTCGTCGCGGAGAACAACGGCTACGCCGAGGCCACCAGCTCCACCTGGTCGGTCGCGGCCGACAACATTGCCGACCGCGCCGCTGGCTTCGGCATGCCGGGAGTCATCGTCGACGGATTCGACTTCTTCGCCGTCTACGAGGCCGCCGGGGAGGCGATCAAACGGGCGCGGCAGGGCGGCGGGCCGACCCTGCTCGAGGTGAAGTTCACGCGCTACTACGGCCACTTCGAGGGTGATCAGCAGAAGTACCGCGGCCCGAACGAAGTCGCCAACGTCAAGGAGAACCTGGACTGCCTCAAGCGACTCCGCAGCCGCGTGGTCGAATCCGGACGTCTCACCGACGCCCAGCTCGACCAGGTGGACGACCAGGTCGCCGCGCTCATCGACGAGGCGGTCGCCGAGGCGAAGGCGGCGCCGGTGCCGACCCCGGAGGACCTGCTCACCGACGTCTACGTCAAGTACTGACCCGGGCCAAACGAAGGAGAACAACGGATCATGGCCACTCGCAAGCTCAGTTATCGGGAATCAATCAACGAGGCGCTCAGCCAGGAGATGGAGCGCGACCCGTCGGTGATCGTGATGGGTGAGGACAACGCCGGCGGAGCCGGGGCGCCCGGTGAGGACGACGCCTGGGGCGGCGTGCTCGGCGTCACCAAGGGGCTGTACGACAAGTTCCCGGGCCGGGTGCTCGACACGCCGATCACCGAATCCGCATTCGTCGGCGCCGCGGTCGGCGCCGCGACCCGGGGCATGCGGCCCGTCGTGGAGCTAATGTTCATTGACTTCGCCGGTGTCTGTCTGGACCAGATCATGAACCAGGCCGCGAAATTCCGGTACATGTTCGGCGGCAAGGCGGTCACGCCTGTAACGATCCGCACCATGTACGGCGCCGGATTGCGAGCGGCCGCACAGCATTCGCAGGCGTTCTACCCGGTGTTCACCCACCTGCCGGGCCTGAAGGTCGTGCTGCCGTCCAGCCCTTATGAAGCGAAAGGCCTTCTCATCCAGTCGATCCGGGACGACGACCCGGTGATCTTCTGCGAGCACAAGGCCATGTACGACGTCACCGGCGACGTGCCGGAGGAGAGCTACACCATCCCGTTCGGTGAGGCGAACGTGGTCCGGGAAGGCGATGATGTCACGATCGTCGCGCTCGGGCGGATGGTGTCGTTCGCCCAGAAGGCCGCCGACGAACTCGAATCATCCGGTGTATCCGCCGAAGTCATCGATCCGCGCACCGTCAGCCCGCTCGACCTGGACACGATCCTGGAATCGGTGGAGAACACCGGCCGGCTCGTCGTCGTGGACGAGGCCAGCCCGCGGTGCAACCTGGCCACCGACATCTCGGCGCAGGTCGTCTCCGAGGCCTTCGGAAACCTGCGGGCACCGATCAAGATGGTCAGCCCGCCGCACGTGCCGGTGCCGTTCGCCGAGCCACTCGAGGATCTATACATCCCCTCGGTGCAGGACATCGTGAACGCGGCCAAGACCGTCACCGAGTGGAGCAAGTGATCGCGGTGGCAGATGAACGCATTCAACGGGTGACCATGCCCAAGTGGGGCCTGTCCATGGAGTCGGGCAAGGTCACCGAGTGGCTGGTCGCGGTCGGCGACGAGATCGAAGAGGGCACCGAGATCTGCGAGATCGACACCGACAAGATCGCCGGCGAACTCGAGTCGACGTGGACGGGCGTGGTCCGCGCGCTGGTCGTCGAGGTCAACGAGAGCGTGCCCGTGGGAGGGACGATCGCCGTCGTCGCCCCGGCCGACGTGCCGCAAGAGGAGATCGACGCGGTCGTTGCCGAAGCGCGCGCCCAGCTCGAATCCGGTGCGATCGAAGATGATTCGGGTCCGAAGGTGCACACCGCGGAGGTCGATGGTCACCAGCTGTCGTACGCGGTGCTGGGCGATGCCGAATCGGGCAACGACCCGGTGGTCTTCGTGCACGGCTACGGCGGGGACAAGAACTCGTGGCTGTTCGTCCAGGAGCCGATCGCGGCCGACCGGGTCACCTATGCTCTCGACCTGCCTGGGCACGGGGCGTCGTCGAAAGATGTGGGAGACGGGACCATCCAGACCCTCGCGCGTGCCGTCCTCGGCTTCCTGGACACGCTCGGCCTGAGCCGGGTCCACCTCGTCGGCCACTCGATGGGCGGCGCCGTGATCACCGCGGTGGCAGCCGACCCTGCCGCCGCCGGCAAGGTCGCCTCGCTGACGCTCATCTCGCCTGCTGGATTCGGGCCGGAGATCAACGCCGGCTATCTGCGCGGCTTCGCCGAAGCGGAGTCGCGGCGGGAATTGAAGCCGCACCTGCTTGCGCTGTTCGCCGATCCGGGACTGGTCAACCGCCAGCTCATCGACGATCTGCTCAAGTACAAGCGCCTCGACGGCGTGGATCAGGCACTCCGATCGCTCGTAGGCAACCTTGTCAAGGGAGACGAGTCCGCCGTCGACGTGACGGCGGAGCTGGCCGCATTCGGCGGACCCGCCGTTGCGGTCTGGGGTCGCGAAGACAAGATCGTGCCTGCTGCGAACGCAGCCGGTCTCGGCGGTGCCGTCACGGTGCACATCGTCGACGGCGCCGGGCACATGGCGCACATGGAGAAGCCACATGCGGTTGTCGCCGCGATCCGCGAAGCTCTCGGCGTGAGGTGAAGTGGCAAGGGCCAAGATGGGGCCAACAGGCCGGGACACGTGGTCCAGCTCGCCCAGTTGGTGGCGACCCGTCCAGCCCGACCGGCGCGAACGGATGGTCATCGTTGTCAAGTCCACCTGAAAAGCGGCGGGTCCATACGCAAGTTTGCCGGATGTGAACTGTGTCGAATTTGGGTCGCACGTTGTCACGGCTTTTGTCACAAAACTGTTACCCATGATGGTGATCCGTGTAGGGCTGCGCACATCGCGCATTGCGTCGCCAAACTGACACCGATGGGTGACCTGGTGTCCAACGACAAACGCGGGTCGCCCTGCAAGATCGACGCCGCCGTGGCCGCAATCATCGCCTACGACCATGCGCCGTGGCACCAAACACGAAACCGCAAGCGAGTGAGGAGTTTTGCATCGTGACACAAGATGAACTGCTGCTGCAGTTGTTGCAGCGGCTCGACGAGCCGGCCGCCCGGTACCCCGGACTGGACTGCTACTACACCGGCAAGTCGCCGCTGGCCTTCCTGAGCCCCGAGGCCAAGACGAGCGCCTGCGGATCACCGGATTCAGCGGCGACGCCGACCTGTGGGCTAATTGGGTTCGCTGCGACCTCGACCAGCTCTCTGGTGTGGCGCACCTGTTGCTCGGCGACGCCTACATGATCGTGTGGGCTGACATGGTCGGCCGGCCGAAGGTGACGGTGTAGTCCGCGAAACAGGTTGCCACCCTGACCGATACCGGCACCCGCCGGATTACGGCCGCCGTTAAACGGTGGGAGACGAAAACGACCACCGAGGCCGTGCCGTACCTGCCGGATCGCATCGTGCGGCTGCGCGCCAACCCGACCGGCTGGCCGATCCCACCGACCTCGCGTTCAACGAGCGACACCTCTACGACCCCTAGGCCTGGCCGCCGCGGTCGACGACCTCCTGGCCCGCAAGCCACCTCGCGTGCCGCCGGCCGACCGGTGAAATCGGGCAGGGAGCCTCACCTCCGGCCACGAGTAGCGTTGACCTTGCCGCGCTTCTGCGGCGACGAGCCCGAGAGGAGGGAACATGGGTGACCTCAAAGAGCTAGCCGACCAAGCCGCCGAAGAACTACTCAAAGCGATACGAGACCAAGCGCGAAAGGCCAGTGACCTAAAGTTGCTTCAGCTCGCCCAGGCGTACTCGATGGTCGTTTCGACTGAGGTCAGCACAAGGCTGGCGAACGAAGGCGCAACCGCCATGGCGGAGTATGAGTCGGGAGTCGTCGCATCAATCTCACCGGAGTACCCCAAGGGGGTATAGTGAGGGGTCGCGCCTGGTGCGCGGCCCCATAGTTGTCCTGGCGACACGGGAACCGAATCCCCTTCCACCCGTTAGGACAACGTCATGGCATCCGAAACGACTGCCGCCAATCCCGAACTACTCC
Source organism: Actinomycetota bacterium (assembly GCA_046725575.1). Taxonomy (GTDB): domain Bacteria; phylum Actinomycetota; class Actinomycetes; order Mycobacteriales; family Mycobacteriaceae; genus Mycobacterium. The sequence goes on from JBKOYU010001089.1 coordinate 4,811, forward strand.
AAGAGCAAGTAGCCAACCTTCTCGTCCAGCCGCTGGCGGCCGCCAGTGTCGTGCTCGCCTCCGGTGCGCAAATCTTCGACGCCAGCGGCCCGCTGCGCATCCCCAAGCTGACGTCGGGTGCCAGTGTGGGATTCGTCGACGAGAGTGGCCTGATTCCCGAGGCCGATGTCGACTTCGGCAAGATCACCCTGTCGAACCGGACCAGCCTCAAGGTGCAGCTGCGGTTCACCAATGAGCTGCTGCGGCAGTCCGTGATTGGCCTCGACGCGACCCTCAAGCAGTGGTTGGTCACCGACGTTTCCAACGCGCTCGACACCGCGCGGCTGACCGGCGCCGGAATCTCCAACAGCATCACCCGAATCATCAACCAGGCCGGGGTGCAGACCGGTGACCTCGACGTAGCCGACACCCTGCTGGACGCCATCGCGCTGGGGTCTGCGGCCGAGGTCACGCCGAACCGGTGGTTCATCAACGGGGACGACTTCATCGTGAGCTCCGGTGGAATCACCGGTTCGTGCCTAGACGGCCGTCAAGGTGAGCGCCTTGGCGTCGGTCGGTCTGCCGGTGACGGCTCCGGCCCGTGACGGTAAGCCAGCCACCCAAGGCGGTTTTGACATGTCTCGTCCCAGCGTGGTACCCGCGCGACGGTCTCCGCGAATTCGCGTACGCGCCACTGCGGAGTTAGCCACACGAGCCACGCCCAACACTTTCGCGGTGTTAGCGTTTGCCAATCTGGGCGCTGTCGTGACCAGCACATTTAGGTGGGTCGGTTGTTAGGAGAGGCTCCCATGTCCGGTAGGCATCGCAAACGTTCTCGGCTTCGGTCTTTTCTCGCGCGCAGCGGCACTGGATTGGCGACAGCGGCAGTGGGCGCGGCCAGCGTATCGACAGCCTTCATCACGGGGACCACGCCCGCTATAGCTCCGGCGGTCGAGCTGATCGCTCTGATCACGCCGGCGAGTTCGACGCGGCAGATCTTCGCAGGCACGAGTTATTACGGCACCGATTGGACGACCGTGTACGGCGAGCAGCAGATTGTCCCGTTCTTTCTAGGGCCCGAGGCCATCGCGGATGCCATCAGACAGCATCAGGACGACACAGAACCAACCGGCGTCATCTCGTCCGGATGGGGTGCGGGCCAAACCGGTACTGCCCTAAGCCTGCTGTCCGAGGACGAGCTCGACAACCTAGATCTGGTAATCCTCGACAACAACACCAACCGCGCCGGCGGTGGGTTCTGGACAACGTATTATCCGTTCGCCCCGCTGCTGCTGACGTCGGCCGAGGCTTCGCCCAACGACCTGGACCTGACAGTTTGGGACGTCGGCTATGAGTACAACGTGAACGGAAATGCCGTCACCTACCCCATCAACCTTGCCGCTGATGCGAACAGCTTGGTTGCGTACGGCTACGGCTACGGCACGGGGGGAAGCGCCGAGCTGCCTGATGTGCCGGGCGGGCTCAAGCCGGGCAAGCACTACATCGTGGCGCCGGACGGCTCGTACCGGGAAGTCGATTTGGACAACGACGTCACCACCACCTATGTGACGTTCGAGTCCGACGGCTTGCCGCTCGTGCGCCCGCTGCTGCTGCTTCCCGGCGGCGACATCTTGGCCGCCACTTTGGAGCCGATGCTCACCGAGATCGTCAACGCGGGATATAAGGACAACGAGCCGATACCGGAAGATCCGACCGTGACGCGGCCGATGGGCCTGCTGCCGACGACCGAGACGGCAACCATGTTGACCAACCTGCCGGGCGCCATTCAACAGGGCTTGCAGGACGGTGTGGCCACGGCGCAAGAAGACTTCGCCGATCCGAACCTCTTCGTGACCAAGCCGCTCAACGAGTTCGGCAGCCTGCCAGGTGTCTCGTCGCTGCCGACGTCGACGCTCACGACAACCGACATCACGACAACCGACATCACGACAACCGACATCACGACGACCGGCAACAAGGTGTCGCCGAAGAAGACCGACACCACGTCGTCGACCGACCGGCCAAGGCCGTTGAAGAAGATCACCGACAACGTCAGTTCCTCGCTGAGCAAGCTTGCTGGCGGACTGCAGAAGCAGAAGACGGCAGAGTCCGAGAACAACGACGAGTAGACGGCGGCGACTTCTTGCGGTAGCGCTTATCGCCACGTTCGTGGCTTCGGGAGTGTTGGCGGCCATTTGGTCGCAGCAGCGGCGGCTGATCTACTTTCCGTCTCCCGGGCCGTGCCCTCGGCCACGAAGGTGCTGCCCCGTGGAGACGGACGCAAACTCCGTTGCGACGGTTCGAGAGTGGCCGGCCACCAGCAACAACGTGACGCCGCTACTGCTGCGGAAGAAGGGTGTCAGTGGGCGTCTACCCGGCACGGTACCGAGGCCGAGTCATCTGGGATCCGGATGCTGATCCGCATTGAGCCGACGATGTGCCCGCCTTCGGACAGGAGTCCCGATCATGACATCTGTGCCTAATCTGAACCCCAGTTTGTAGCGCCGCTGTGCTCAACGCTTCGGGCTGCGAATGCACATAGGTCGCCATCGTGAAGGCGACCTTGCCCGCGACTCGCCCGCCAATTTGTCTGCCTCGCTTCTGTGGTTGCTAAGTACCGTTGAAAGCGGTTCACGGCGCATGTTTTTTATTGATCGATCGATCAGAAACCTTGGCAAGTGGTGTGCGCGCTGTCAACACACGCGTCGGCGGCGCATCGCGGTCAAGGAGTGGGCCTGCTGGCCGTAGACGCGGGCTAAGCGGGGCTAGCTGCGCGGGACGGTGGAGGGTTTAGTCAGTGCGTCGATCTGCCGCTCGACGAAGCGGCGCATCTCGTCGTGGCCGAGGGTGACGCCCACGGCATCCTCGTTGCAAAGGGAGCGTGCGATTTGTGCGATCAGCATCGAAATCACGATCGGCGGGTGGGTGTCTAAGTCGATGCTATGGGCACGCAGCACGAGGGTGACAGCAGCGGTCTCCATATCGCGCACACGTTCGGCGTATGCCTTGAGTTCCACTCCAATTGCCTTGCGGTGGTTGGCAAGTGCCATGAATTCGGTGTTGAGGATAGTCCGACGAGGGTCGCTGTTGATGGCCCAAAGCGCACGCAACGGGTTGTTATCGGTGAGCGCGGCGCGCATCTGATCTAGTGCGGCGTCCGCACCCTCGCGCAGCACTGCAAGAAACAAGTCGTCCATCGTCGGGAAGTAGTAGTGGACGAGAGGCTGTCTGATGCCGGCCTTTGCCGCCACCCGGCGCGACGTGGCAGCGGCATACCCTTCGTCGTGCATGATCTGGGCGGTTGCCTCGAGCAGTCGGCGTCGGGTTCCGCCGTCGTCGGCCTTCACCTTCCGCGGCGTTGCCATTCAAGACCCCGGCCGCGAGGGGGTTGACCGCAAGTTTCGGGTCGTGATAAACATGCGCCACCTTATCATTTGATCGATCGATCAGGATTGGTCGCTACGCCATCGGAGCCGAGCCCATGACCGGAAACTATCCGCCCGCCAACCCCCTGTTTGCTTCACCCTCGTCGAGCGCGCCGACAAGACCCACACCGTCTCGAAGAGCAGCCGCACCGCCAATGGGTACGAGGTCGTCGACGCCCGGGTGGTCTACCCCACCGGTGAGGGCAAGCAGTGGACTCCCGACGGCAAGGGCGTGGTCATCCTCGGCGGGGCATACGAGGCGGGCAATGTCGACGACATCGAGGTCGACCTGGCTACCGGCAAGGTGACCCGGGTGACCGCCAACCTCGACTACGACGAAGACATGGACTTCTCACCCAACGAACAGTGGATCGCGATTGGAAGCACGCGCGGGCTCGACGCGCTGACGCCGATGACCAGGATCGTGCAAACTTCCTGCCGGCCTACGTCAGCGCGCCTGTGTACGACGAATATGCATCTCCGATCAACGTCTCGAACCAGGAGTGGCTGGTCGCCCTCGAAGATGAGCTCAAGCGCGAGAACGGTATCCCACTGTTCGATACCGGCGACGGATACGCCGCCCGAAGCATGCCCAGCTGGAATCCCACCGGCGACGCGGTCACGTTCTGGGAGTCCAGCGTTGAGGACCCGACGCA
>JBKOYU010000762.1:0-2496 GCA_046725575.1 Actinomycetota bacterium
GACACCCTTGTTGAACTCGGCGGGGAATCCGTTCCAGTGTCCGGCGATATCGACGGGGTAGCCAGGATCGGTCTTATCCGATTCCACGTCGTAGCTCAGGTACTTCTTGCCCTTGAAGAGGTAGACCTTACCGTTCGGCCACACGCCTGACGGCGACACTGGTCCCGGGTAGAGCTTCGCCGCGAAGGCAGCGTCGAGGTTGTCGATGTCGTTGCCGCCTGGCACCGCGATGCCGTCCTTCATGGTGTTGCCGGGAAGGTCGTAGCACATGATCGAGTTCTCGTCGGTCGCCGCGGTCGCCTTGAGGGCGGAGACCTCGAACGGCGTCAGCACCTGCTCGATGACCTCCTGGCGCGACCAGCCTTGGGTGCGCATGAAGAGTTCGATCGCTTTCTCCCGGTCGATGCGGTCGATGATCGCCTTGCGCATGTGCTCGTGCGGGAAGCCCAGCGTGTGTCCGGTCTCGTGCCGGACCACGCGGTGGAACTCCGATTCAGGCGTATTCATGGTGAAGCTGTCGAGGTTCATCGTTGGCTCGTCGGCGGGGATGGACAGGATGTCTGTGCCGAGGTACGACCAGTAGCCGTCGTCGCGGGTGCGGGCGACGCGCACTTGTGGGTCGGTGTTGGTCGCGCTGAATTGGACGTTCGCCCATGCGCCCCAGGCGTTCATGTGCGAGATGATGTGGCGGCGCAGCTCGGCCGACGCGTTGTCCAAGAAGCCGAGCGTGAGCCGAACGCCGACGGGGCCCCAGTACTTCTGCGTCATCACGGCGAGGCGTTCGGGTGACGGCGTGAACTCGCGGGGCAGCAATGCGATGTTGGGCGCGTTGGCCGGATTGACCTCGACGGCCGTCGACGCCGACGCGAGAAGTTTGTCGGGCGGTACTTGCTTGATGGTGCAGCCGATGTATGCCACTGCCGTTCCTTACATCCATGTGGATTGGTGGACCGACGCTATGCCCGCGGTGGCGCCGTTGGCATGAGTAGTGGGGTACGCGAATTTGATGCCGAACTACGCGGAGCCATTGACCTGAATCGTTGTTGAGGTTCTACGGTCGACGCCATGCCACGGAAACCGGCTCTATCGAACAACCCGGATTGGCTGCGGGCCGCCCGCACGGCCGTCGACGACTTCGTCGCGGAGTTGCAGGCCGGGATCGACTCGGGTGATGCGGAGACCTACAACGCGCATTTCGCCGATGACGTCGCATGGGGCAGTCCGTACGGGGCCACGCTCGTCGGCTACGACACGGTGCATTCAATTCATGCACGCATGTTCGCCCAGCCTCCGGCGGTGACGGGGCCGTCGTCGCGTTACGAAACGGTGCACGTGATGGCGCCGGGGCCGGATGTCGCGATCGCACACGTGCCACGGGTGGCGTTGCACGTTGATGGCGAGCCGATCGGGATCGATAACAAGTCGATGTTCTCGGAGATGGCGCTGTACGTGCTCGTTCGGCGTAATGATCAGTGGTGGTTGGCCGCCGGCCAGAACACCCCGATCAGACCGAAGCCGTAGCGATTGGGGGCACGTGGCGGAGATACTCGCCCCTCGCGCCGAAACGCCAACGAAATTGAAGTAGTGCACTCCTCATGAGCCGTCACGGCGTGGCTGGGACCCTCGCAGGACGCACGAGATCGCGCCGGGGGGCGAATTGTGGCGACCACAACAGAAGCACCGAGAGCAGCCCTGCTGAAACCGCGCATTGTGGCTCTGTCCGCATTTGTCGCGCTGGTGCTATCAACCGCATCATGCGGGGCACTGACAGCGCCGCCGAACACAACTGTGCCGGAGCATAACTCGGGCTGAGGACAAGCAGTGCCCGCACGCGAGCCGCGCGGTGGACCGCGATTGTCGTCGGCGCGACGCTCACGTTAAGAGGCGTCGTGGGGTGATACGCCCACAGCTGGAGCTGATCCACAGCACGCTGCTGACGCCGCTGGCGCTGGGCATTGGTCCGATGGCTCTGGTCGTCGGGTTCTGGCTGCCGTCCACAGTAGGTGCGCGAACGGCGCCGGAAGGATTCACAAACCCTCGACGGGTGAGCCTCATCGCCGCTGGCGCCGTGATGATCATGGCGCTGTTCTGGCTCACCCATATCTTCGCAACCGCCTACGGTGAAAACGAAGCCAAATCAACCGCGGCCAAGCTGTGGTCGATTTTGCCGATCCGTGAGCGACCGTGTCGCTGAGGTGCTTGACTGTGGCCGCGCGCAGCGACAAGTCTTTGCCAACAGCGGCAAGGTGCGCCCGCGATCCCGTGAGGCACTCCAGTCTCTATTTTCCCACCAGGCAGCGGCGTCTCAGCAACGCGATTAGCTGCAGCCTGGCGAATGCTGTCCGGACGAGCGTGCCGTGGTTTACTGCGGTGCGTGGATTGGTTCCAGGACCACGTGGTGGGCATGTCCGCCAGCGCGTGGACGGCCCTCGCCGCCTGGCTGGCCGTGTTGGTCGGGATCGTGGCCGTCGTATACGCCTGGCGTCAGTATCAGCG
>JBKOYU010000794.1:0-3605 GCA_046725575.1 Actinomycetota bacterium
CGTACCTCGACTCTGACCCGCCGCAGTTCCCGCAACCGGTGCAGGCCCCGAAGGGCGCGCCGAACGTCGTGCTGATCCTCATCGACGACGTCGGGTTCGGCCAGTTCAGCACGTTCGGCGGCGGCGTGCCCTCGCCCACGATGGACAAGCTGGCGGCCGAAGGGCTGCGTTATAACACCTTCCACACCACCGCCCTGTGCAGCCCGACGCGGGCCGCCCTCATCACCGGTCGCAACCACCATTCCGCCGCAACCGCCAGCATCGCCGAAGCGGCCTCGGGGTACGATGGCTACACTGCTGTGCTGCCGCGGAGCACCGGCACCATCGGCGAGGTGCTGCGGCAGAACGGGTACATGACCGCCTGGATCGGCAAGAATCACAACACACCGACCTGGGAGGCGAGCGCCGTAGGCCCGTTCGACCGCTGGGTCAATGGCCTGGGGTTCGACTATTTCTACGGCTTCAACGCCGGCGACATGAACCACTGGAACCCGGTGCTCTTCGAGAACCGGAACCTGGTCTCGGCTTCGACCGACCCGAACTACCACCTGACGGCCGACCTTGCCGACAAGGCCATCGCCTGGGTGCGGAAGGTCAAAAGCATCTCCCCAGACCGGCCGTTCTTCCTCTACGTCGCGCCCGGTGCTACGCACTCACCGCACCACGCGCCGCAAGAGTGGATCGAGAAGTTCAAGGGCAAGTTCGACATGGGCTGGGACAAATACCGCGAGGAGACGTTCGAGCGGCAGAAGAAGCTCGGCGTCATCCCGGCCAGCGCGAAGCTCACGCCGCGACCGGACGGACTGCCCGCGTGGGACTCGCTCAACGCCGACCAGAAGCGGCTGTACGCCCGGATGATGGAGGTCTTCGCCGCCTACGGGGCGCATTGTGATTACCACATGGGCCGGATCGTCGATGCCGTGAAGCAGTTGCCCGGCGCGGAGAACACGCTGTTCATCTACATCGCCGGCGACAACGGCGCTAGCGCGGAAGGAGGCATCGAGGGATCGGTCAACGAGAACTTGTTCTTCAATGGCTTTCCGGAGAAGTGGCAGGACAACCTGAAGGTGATCGACGAGCTCGGCGGGCCGAAGCACTACAACCACTTCCCGTCCGCCTGGGCGCACGCCATGGATACGCCGTTCCAGTGGACCAAGCAGGTGGCCAGCCACTTCGGCGGCACGCGCAACCCGATGATCGTGTCGTGGCCGGCGCGGATCAAGGACCGCGGGGGGCTGCGCGAGCAGTTCCTCCATGTCATCGACATTGTGCCTACGCTCTACGAGGTGATCGGCATCACCCCACCCGTGGAGCTCAACGGCGCGCAGCAAAAGCCTATCGAAGGCCTCAGCTTCGCCCACACGTTCGACGACGCCAAGGCCAAGAGCCGGCGGACCACGCAGTATTTCGAGCTAGGATCCAACCGGGGCCTCTACCACAACGGCTGGATGGCGTCAGCCATAGCGTTCCCACCCTGGCAACCGATTCGCACGGGCTTTGATCCCGACAAACAGAAGTGGGAGCTCTACCACGTCGACGAGGACTTCTCGCAGGCCGATGATCTTGCGGCCGCGAATCCGCAGAAACTGCGAGAACTGCAGGACCTGTGGTGGGTGGAGGCCGCCAGGTATAACGTCCTGCCGCTGGACTGGCGCGCCGTCGAACGATTGAACGCCGAGCTGATGGGGCGGCCGAGCCTCGCCGGGGACCGCCAGACGTTCACCTACTACCCCGGACAGGTTGGGCTGCCCAACGAGGCCGCGCCGCGCATCCTCAACAAGTCGTGGACGCTGACGGCCGACATCGAGATGCCCGAGGCTGGCGCCGAGGGCATGATCGTGACGCACGGTGGGCTGGTCGGAGGGTACGGCCTGTACGTCCGCGACGGCAAGCCGACCTTCGTTTACAACGACCTCGCCCTGGAGCGCTTCACGTTTACCGGCCGGGAGCCGTTGCCCAAGGGCAAGGTGCAGCTCAAAGTCGATCTCGCATACAACGGCGGAGCCGGAGAGCGCGGCAAGGGCGCGGCGGTGACCATGCTGGTGAACGGCACCAAGGTCGCCGGAGGCGACATGCCGAGAACCATCCCGCTGCAGATCTCGCTCGGCGAAGGCATGGACATCGGCATGGACGGCGGCTCCGCGGTGGACTTCACGTACAAGCTGCCGTTCACGTTCACCGGCAAAATCGACAAGGTGACCATCGACCTCAAATGACCGCGATTATCCATGCCGCGGCCCCGGGGAGTGGTCCCCCGTCCGGCCTTGCACCTTTTTGGAGGACGACACCATGCAAACGCGAACAAATCTGGCCGCCGCGGTCCTTGCCGCCGGCGGCATCTCCGGCGGGTGAAGCCTGTATGTCCAGGACGGGAAATTCACCTATCACTACAACTTGGCCGACGTCGGCAATCCACGGTCCAGGCCAAGGATCCGCTCCCAAGCGGGAAGGTGGCCGTCATGCTGGAGTACACCTCCAAGGGGCTGAAACCGGGCGGCACGCTCAACAACGGGGCGACGGTGAAGCTATTCGTGAACGGCACGCTGGCGGGCGAGGGAACCGTCGGCACGGCGATGTTCCGCCACGGGATCGAGCCGTTCGAGGTCGGCCGCGACTCGATTTCCCCAGTCAGCCCGGACTACAAGTCGAAGGGGTCGTTCGCGTTCCCCGGCACGATCGAGCAGCTCCGATTCGACGTGACACCGCAGAACAAGTAACCCTGTCGTTTGGCAACCAAAGCCGGGCCGGGCGGGTCGCCCCAGCCCGGCATCTCACGCACAGGAGACGGCACCATGCGAATGCGAATGACACTCAAGAATTCGTGGTTCTTACCTCGGGTGCGATGCAGGTGAAGACGCCGAACACCAGGAAGTCGGCTTGGTTGGTAGTGAGGAGCGATTGGATACCTGCCTGCCGGTAAGTGGCGGCAAGGAGCGTGTCCAGCAGTCGCTTGCGGCCCAACGAAAACTGTTGCAGCCAGGCGAGAAACTGCCGGGTCGCGGCGTCGTCGGGGAACACGCGCACGACTTCACGCGCCGTCCACCATTGCTCCGCAAGCCGCCGGGCCACGGTCGTATCGAGCGGCTGTGCGAAGCGACGGGGGTCGGTAACGATATGGATGAACTCTGCCAGAACCTGTGGGGCAATCGCGATGAGGTCGCCCACCGACAGCAGCCGGGCAAGCGTGTCCCGTGCGCCGGTGTGCTCGACATGCTCCGTCACCTCCGCCGCGACAAGAAAGCCGGTGTCGAGGCCATAGATCATACCCGGCCTTCCAGCATTTCACCGAGCAGGTCGTCATCGGCAGTCAGCGGGCGAAGCACAGCACCAACACTGACAGTCGGAATGTCCAGGACGCTGTGCGGCCGCGAGCCTTCCATCCGCAGGCTGGTGGGCACGATATCGGGCGCCAACACGGTCACTTCTTGCCCCTCAGGCAGGCGCACGCCGTTGTCTAGCACTACCACGCCGTCTTGCACTCGACCACGGGCAACCATGGGATACCTCCTCCAGTCGCGCATCACTCATGCAGACGCATGGCAGTGTATCACGCGGGCCACGGAAGAGAAAGGGAAGACCCCATGCGGACGCGAACGACTCTGGCC
>JBKOYU010000838.1:0-6371 GCA_046725575.1 Actinomycetota bacterium
AGGGTGTTTCGGTCGTATTCGGGGTGCCGGGCGAGGAGAACATTCGCTTCATCCAGGCGCTGGCCGCATCGCCAATCCGCTATGTGCTCACCCGCCACGAGCAGGGTGCGGCAGCGCGGTCGAGGTTCTGCGCAACGCGAAGCGGCCCGTGGTGTTGGCCGGCCACGGTGCCGCGCGCAGTGACGCGAGCGGTAAGGAACGTTCGTCCGACGAGTCGACAACTGACCGCCCCTTCATCGCCACCGTCGACGCCGCCAGCATCACTACCGAGATCAGCGCCAGCAGTTGCACACCGGCGGAGTGCCCGGCGTATCCGTCGACCGACCGCCACGGATTCTGGCTCAATACCGCACCTGCAACGATCAGCCCGCTCGCGGTAACGCCGACCGTGACTGCCTCGCAGAGCTTTTCGCGTCGACGGAGCACATAGCGCAGGCCAACCGCCGCGCCGCCAACGATTACGCCCGCGATCCCGGAGATCAGCGCCGCGGCCGCCACCACCGCGACGCCCGTCGTCACCCGGCCCGGTTGCCACGACCGCGCTGGCTCATCGGCCGGACGGGGGCGGCGAACCGGTAGGAACGCCAGCAGCGCAAGCAAGGGCAGCAGGGCCAGCCCACCGATCAGCCCCACCCGATACGGCGTGTTCGACGGGAAGCTGAGCGTGATGGGCCCCGCGGTGCCCGGTGGGAGCACCCAGCCCTGCTGCCACCCGTTGACAGTGACGGGGGTCAGTGCAGAACCGTTCGCTGCGTGAGCCGTCCAGCCGGGATTGATGCCTTCCGGCACCACCAGCACCCGTGATGACTGGGACGACGGGACGTCCAGCTCGCGGTGGTCGGCGGTCCAGTCGCCGGTAGTGGCGGGAACCGTTGCCGCCGTGCGCAATTGGCTCGCAAGCGGGCCGGCCAGTTGCACGCCGTCGACGACGAACGACGCGCCGGGGCTGATCAGCAATTCCTGCTGACCGGCGGGCAGCGTGATCGGCGCGGACCGGCACGGCTTGGCGGACACGGGCTCGCCATCGAGCAGTGCGCCGACGTTGGTGGTGATGGAGGTCTGGACGAACTGTCCCGCCACGCCGGTGATCGGACCCTTGCCGCACGGCAGGTTGATCGTCCGCGCACGGTTGCGCGCGGCGTCGGCGGCGGCGATCGGCGTACCCCTGGCGTCCAGCACCGCGACCTCGGCCAGCCCAGGCGGCTTGAGTTGATCGAAGCCCAGCGCGGTGCGGTCGATGACGTCGTCCCAGCGCAACAGCGACACCTTGACGGTGTCCGTGACGCGCGGCCGCAGGCTCACTGTCTGCGTTCCGCCGTCGCTGGCCAGTTGGCGCACCTCGGGGCCGTTGCCAAGGTCGATGGCCACCAGCGTCGGATGTGCAGGCAGCATTGAGGAACTCGGCGTGATCCGCAGTCCGGCCACCTCACTGCGGGCGGGCAGCTTCAGCGTGAGGGTGGGCGGAGTCTTGTGCTGCACGACGCTCTGCGGCGCGGTCCACGCGGTGCCCGGATCGCCGTCGGCGGCCGCGTACGCCGAACCCTGCACGTCGATCGGGTCGGCGTCGCCGAGCGCCCGCGCCGTGCCGGGTTCGCTGATCAAGTCGGCCAGATTCGGTCCTTGACGCGCACGTAACCACACCGTCGGCGTCACCGCGGTCGGCGTCGGCACGGTCAGCGTCCGGCTCAGGTTCACCGGCTCCTCCGGCGATAGCGCCATCGACGCGGCGCACCGCGTGCCGTTGGGGCCGTGGGCGCAGCCCGACCGCCCGAGCAGCTCCGATCCTAGATCCCATTGCGCGACAGCCGAATTCGGCGGCGGCCCGGGCACCAGCACGGTGTGGCGCAGGTTGACCGGATGGGCGAAGCCGTTCGCGTCGTACTGCGTGACGGTGAAGTCGGTGATGCCGAACTGCACCCCCGCCGACCCGTCGTCGGTGGCCACGGCGGTGATCCGCACCCACGGCGTCTCGCCGTAGGGCAGCGCGATAGTCAACGGCTTGCCGGCCTGGTCGAAACGCAGCGTGCTGGTGCCGTTGACGGTCGACACCTCGATGCGGCGGACCTGCGCGCCGACGGCGGTGGCACTGGGCGTGATCGTGATCGTGGCGTTGGTGACCGGATGGTCGAAGTCGACCTGCAACCACTGGCCGATGGCCGCCTGCAAAGCATTGGACACCCAGCTCGTCGACGAATCGGCGTCGACGGCCGCCGCAGGCCCGGTCGCCGGTGCGACGTTGGGCAGCGCCGTGGAATCCGACGCCGAGCTCGACACCGAGATGCGTCCTCCGTTCCACTGCCCGTAGACCATGTCCGCACCCGCGGCGGGGTAGTCGGGCACGCGGTTGAAGGTGTGCCGCGGATCGTCGGCCGTTCGAATCGCCGACGAGTGATCGTCGACGCGGCCGTAATCGGTTTCACGCGCCAGCGGGGTGTCGGTCACGGTGACAATGGGCGCCGGCAAACCGGCGCGTTGTGCGTCGCCGGTCAGCAGCATCGGGCCGAGGGGCGGCTGGCCCAGCAGCCTGCGGCGCTCGTCGAGCCGCAGCAGCGCCTCGGGTCCGCCGTCGACGCGCGCCATCGCGTCGGTGTCGACGACGTACGGACGCATCCCCGGGGAGCCGTCGACTTTGTAGATCTCCACCGCAGGGAAGCGCGGCCGCAGTCCGCTGTCGGTGATGAAACCGGCCAGCGTGCCCGGGCCGACGGGCTCGCCGAACTGCGCCATTTTGACGAACCCGCCCGATCCTTCGATGGCCCTGTGAACCAGGATTGGTCGCGCCGACCGCGACGTCTCGGGGTCGAGGTCGTTGCGCACCACGACATATGAAATGCCGTGCCGGGCAAGCGTATCCGCCAGGCCCGCGGACGGCCGCCCTGCGGCGAACAGTCGCTGCACCGAGTCGAGTGCACGGATGGTCTCCGGCGGGGTCAGCGGAATCGAGTCGCGCACACCCCACGCGCTACTGCCCAGCACCTGCAGGGGTTCGTCGTGACTGGTGCCCCACACCTGGGTGGCGAACGGCGCGCCGGGCGCCACCAGCACGCGCCCGCCGCTGTTGTGTTCGTCGAGCCAGTCCGCGGTGTCGTGCCAGTACTGCGGAATCGCGTCGAAGGCGCCAGGCGGGGTGAGCCTGCCTGTCCACGCCAGCGACGTGGCGGCGGCCAACGCCACCAGCACCACCAGCCCGACCGCGACGCGCTTGTCGCGTTCGGGGTGGGCGAACGCATGCATCCACTCGCGCCGTGGCGCGCTGCCGGGCAATGGGATTCGGCCCAGCAGATGTGCCAGCCCGAGCGCCAGCGGCAGCCGCAGCAGCGGCTCGAGCTTGTGCATGTTGCGCAGCGGGGTGCCGCCCGCGTCGAGGAACGCCTGAACCTGGTGGGCGGCGGGCGATCCCAGCCCACCCGAGTAGCCGATGGCGAGCAGGACGACACCGATCAGCAGGATCACGATGAGCCTGCCGCGCGCAGGCATCGTGCGCATCGCCAGTCCGGCCATGCCTGCCGCCGCCACCAACGTTGTCGCCAACACCGCGACCGACCCGGTCACCAACGAGGCGCCCGCGGTGGCGTTCGGCGCGACGAACGGTGTCCAGGCATCGGTGCCGCGCAGCATCTCGGTCAGCGACATCCATTGCGTGGTGACGCCCGAGGACTCGATGAAATCGAGGAACGGCGGGCTGATCCGGCCCAGCATGATGAGCGCGACCACCCACCACAGCACGGCCAGCACGATGCACAGCGCCCACCATGCGGTGAAGCGCCACCACAGGCGGTTCGGCCGGTGACTGGCCAACCAGATCGCCGCGGCCAGACAGCCCGTCAACGTCGCCACCGCGTTGACCGCACCCATCAACGCGATCGCCACCCCGGACCGGGCGGCGAGCACCCGCACCGAACCCTGGCCGCGCAGCGCCAAGATCACCGGCAGCAGTACCCACGGCGCCAGCATCATCGGCAGCGTCTCCGACGAAATCGCGCCGAGTGTGGTCAGCACGCGGGGGGACAGCGCGAAGGCGGCCGCAGCGATGACGCGCGACGTCGGGGTGCCGATGCCCAGCGCCTCGGCGACTCGCAACAGGCCCCAGAAGCCGATGGTGAGCAGCAGCGCCCACCACAGCCGTTGCGTCACCCAGCCCGGCAGGCCGAGCACGTCGCCGGCGAGGAAGAACGCCCCGTGCGGAAACAGGTAGCCGTAGGCCTGGTTCTGTGCCTGGCCGAACGGCAGCTCGCTGTTCCACAAGTTGAACGCGCGCGCGAGAAACCGCAGCGGATTCGCGGTGAGATCGAGTTTGGTGTCGGGCGAAATCTGCCCGGGCGATTGGGCGAAAGTCAGGATCAGCGCCGCCGCCGCGGCCACCCACAGCCAGCGCCGCGAGAGCGGCGCGGTCACGTTACGTCCGGTCGCCGTACTCGACCCGGTTGAGCACTGACGACGCCGGATCACCAGGCTGCAGCGGGGGTTTGCTGTCCTGCTGCACCATCAGCGTCACACCGAAGACGGCGGCCGCTCCCAGCAGCAGGCCCACAACGATGCTGGCTGCGGCGGGAACGATGAACCGATCCATGCGGCCAAGGTAGCAGACAATGTTTTGCGTGCCCGCCGGTGAACGCGTCTTCTGTCGCTCCGACACTCCCCCGCAAGCGGGTGGGCCCACAGCTTGCGAGGGGAGTGCCCCCAGCACTGTGTGGGTGGGATACGACGACGCAGGCGCGCTGGTGTTCAGCGGGCTCGACCGGGAGTATCTCGACGGTTACGAAGACGCCGTCACGGTCGCGCCGGATCAGTTCGACGCAATGCGCCGCGTGCTCGGCGCCAAGCCGGGTCCGACGTCGTCGAACTGGTCTGCGCCAACGTCGACGAGATCATGGCGCGCGGCGAGCGGACCTGGCTGGACGACCATGGCATAGAACGCGGCTTCCGCTCCTACTAGGGTGATGGCCCATGGCCTTGCCTCGTCGACTGTGTGTCCTGGCGGCGCTGTCTTCGCTTCTGGCGGCCTGTTCATCGCCTGCCCAGACCCCGGCCCCGTCGTCGTCGATCTCGTCTCCGACGATGGCGGCAGCGCCTGCTCCTGCCGTCGGGCCTGTGACGCCGGCGTGCGGCGACGGACCCGCGCTGCTGGCAAGCATGTCGACTCGCGACAAGCTGGCGCAGCTGCTGATGGTCGGGGTCACCGGCGCCGCCGACGCGCGGGCAGTCGTTGACAGCCATCACGTCGGCGGCATCTTCATCGGCAGCTGGACCGACCTGTCGATGCTCTCCGACGGGTCGCTGACCGACACCGCCGCGTCTGCGGGCCCGTTGCCGCTCGCGGTCAGCGTCGACGAGGAGGGCGGCCGGGTGTCGCGGCTTGCGCCGCTGATCGGCAGCCAGCCGTCGCCGCGGGTGCTCGCGGCCAGCCACACGCCGGACGAGGTGTACAACATCGCGCTTCAGCGCGGCCAGGCGATGCGCAAGCTCGGCATCACCATCGACTTCGCGCCGGTCGTCGACGTGACCAACGCCCCCGACGACACCGTGATCGGCGACCGCTCGTTCGGCGCCGACCCGAGCGCCGTCACCGACTACGCGGGGGCCTACGCCCGCGGACTGCGCGACGCGGGTCTGCTGCCGGTGCTCAAGCACTTCCCGGGCCATGGCCACGGCTCGGGCGACACGCATACCGGCAGCGTGGTGACCCCGCCGATCACGGATCTGCAGACCAACGACCTGATCCCGTATCGCACGCTAACCACGGACGCCCCGGTCGGCGTCATGGTCGGTCACATCCAGGTGCCCGGCCTGACCGGTAGCGACCCGGCGAGCTTGAGCCCGGCGGCGTACGCGATGCTGCGCTCGGGCGACTACGGCGGCCCGGGATTCAACGGTCCAGTATTCACCGATGACCTGTCCAGCATGCAGGCCATCAGCGACCGGTTCGGCGTCGCCGAGGCGGCGCTGCGGGGGCTGCAGGCCGGTGCGGACATCGCGCTGTGGGTGACCACAGACGAGGTGCCCGCGGTGCTGGACCGGCTGGAGAAATCGGTGGCGGCGGGGGAGCTGAATATGTCGCAGGTGGACGACTCGGTGCTGCGGATGGCCGCGGTCAAGGGGCCGAATCCGCGCTGCGGGGGCTGACTGACCACCTATTGCTTACTCTGGAGTAATGGCCGGAGGCACCAAGCGTTTGCCACGCGCCGTGCGCGAACAGCAGATGCTCGACGCCGCGGTGCAGATGTTCTCGGTGAACGGCTATCACGAGACGTCGATGGACGCGATCGCCGCCGAGGCAGAGATCTCCAAACCGATGCTGTATCTGTACTACGGCTCGAAGGAGGAGCTGTTCGGGGCGTGCCTGGATCGTGAGCTGACCCGATTCGTCGACG
>JBKOYU010000614.1:0-6258 GCA_046725575.1 Actinomycetota bacterium
GTACCGGATGACGCGGTCGACGGAATTCGGTGCCACCATCAGTCAAGGGGTGCGGGCGGTGCAGCCCGATCTCGTGGTGCATGCGTTGCGGTCTCCCGATGAGTGTTACCGCGACGGACCGCGCATCGGACTGGTGGTCGCGAAATCTGTTGGCAGCGCTGTGCAGAGGCATCGGGTGGCCCGTCGGCTGCGCCATGTTGCGCGCACGGTGATCGACGAACTGGAGCCAGCGGATCGGGTGGTCATCCGGGCTCTGCCGAGTAGCCGGCACGCCATCTCAGCGCGGCTCGAACAGGAACTGCGAACGGCATTGCGCCGGACCCGACCGCGCAGCGGGGCGTCGAGCCGATGAGCACCCCTGCGCGTGGAGTGATCTTCCTCATCGAGGTGTATCGCCACACGATCTCGCCCATGCGGTTACCGACGTGCCGGTTCACTCCCACCTGTAGCCGGTACGCGGTCGACGCATTGAGCGAATACGGCTTGGTGCGGGGCGGGTGGCTGGCCATGGTGCGGCTGCTGAAGTGTGGACCATGGCATCGGGGAGGATGGGACCCGATACCTGAGCGCCGCGGCTCCTCGCGTCACGACAGCGAGGGCGCACAAGCCTCCGACCATCTCTGGGATACCCCAGCGCAGCAAGGGAAGAGCGAAACGCGTGTTTGATTGGTTCAGCCTGGACTTCATCTACTGGCCGGTGTCGGCGATCATGTGGGTCTGGTACAAGGCGTTTGCGTTCCTGTTTGGCTTGATCCCCGGTGTCGACGGCCCGTCGAACTTCTTCGCGTGGGCGCTGTCGGTGATGTTCCTGGTCTTCACGTTGCGCGCGATCCTCTACAAACCGTTCGTTCGGCAGATCCGCACGACGCGGCAGATGCAGGAGCTGCAGCCCCAGATCAAGGCGCTGCAGAAGAAGTACGGCAAGGACCGTCAGCGCATGGCGGTGGAAATGCAGAAGCTCCAGCGGGAGCACGGGTTCAACCCGCTGATGGGCTGTCTGCCGATCTTCGCGCAAGTACCGGTGTTCCTCGGGCTGTATCACGTGCTGCGCTCGTTCAACCGGACCGTGACCGGAGGGTTCGGCGGCAGCTTCGGGCCGCACCTGACGGTGGAGCAGAACCGGGCGACGGGCAACTACATTTTCAGTGCGGCAGACGTCGGGCACTTTCTGGACGCGAATCTGTTCGGTGCGCCGATCGGCGCGTCGATGATCCAGACGACGGGCCTGGAGGCGTTCACCGAATTCAGTCGGGCCGCCGTCATCGTGGTCGGCGTGCCGCTGATGATCGCCGCCGGCATCGCGACGTATTTCAACAGCCGGGCATCGGTGGCGCGGCAGAGCCCCGAGGCGGCGGCCAACCCACAGACCGCCATGATGAACAAGCTGGCGCTTTACGTGTTTCCGCTCGGCGTCGTGGCCGGCGGTCCGTTCCTACCGATCGCGATCATCCTGTATTGGTTCGCGAACAACATCTGGACGTTCGGCCAGCAGCACTACGTGTTCGGGATGATCGCCAAGGAGGAAGAGGCGAAGAAGCTCGAGGCGCAGGAGCGACGGGCGGCCAACGCGCCGCCACCGGGCGCCAAGCCGAACCGGCAGCGAAAGGCGCGACCCGCGTCGGCGGAGATCACGTCGAGCGACGGCACAGAAATGAGTGATGTCGACGACGCGGCGGTCGACGGAAAGCCGACATCGAGTGCGGACGATCGCACCCCGCGCCCAGGAGCGACTCCGCGCCCAGGAGCGCGGCCGAAGAAGCGGAAACGTTGACCGGGGCACGATCCGGTGGATGAGGGAGAGACAGTCATGACGGACGCCGAAACGACCGAACGCAGCGACGAGTTGGCGGACGAGGAGAACGGCACAGACAGCACGCCCGCGACGATGGACGACGACATGGAAGAGCGGTTGGTGGCCGAGGGCGAGATCGCCGGCGACTACCTCGAGGAGTTGTTGGACCTGTTGGACTTCGACGGCGACATCGATCTGGACGTCGAGGGTGACCGCGCGGTGGTGAGCATCGACGGCGGGGGCGACCTGAACAAGTTGGTCGGCCGCAATGGCGAGGTGCTCGACGCGCTCCAGGAGCTGACGCGTTTGGCGGTGCATCAGAAGACGGGTGAGCGCAGCCGGCTGATGCTCGACATCGCCCGCTGGCGCCGACGGCGTCGCGACGAGCTGGCGGCACTGGGCGACAAGGTGGCGCGCCGGGTGCTGGAGTCGGGGGAGCGTGAAGAGCTCGCGCCGATGACGCCGTTTGAGCGCAAGATTGTTCACGACGCGGTCGCGATCGTCGACGGTGTGCACAGCGAGAGCGAGGGCGTGGAGCCGTCGCGCCGCGTCGTGGTCCTGCTCGACTGAGGGGATCAGAGTTACAGAGATGTAGTTCGAGCGGCGGCTGGCCGCTCCGGCCCGGAGATCCGGAGGATGTTTCACGTGAAACATGTCGAGGTGTCCGGGGCGCCGCGAGCCGCCGAGGCCCTCTTCGAATCGCGGCTGGATCTCGCCCAGCGGTACGCCGAGATCTTGGCTGGCGCCGGTGTGGAGCGCGGGCTACTCGGTCCTCGTGAGGTGGACCGGTTGTGGGACCGGCACATATTGAATAGTGCCGCGGTCGCCGAACTTCTGGACGCCGACGAGCGGATCGCCGACATCGGTAGTGGGGCGGGCCTGCCCGGGATACCGTTGGCGTTGGCCCGGCCGGACCTTCGGCTGACGCTCATCGAACCACTCCTTCGCCGCAGCGAGTTCCTGCGCGAGGTGGTCGGCGATCTCGGTCTCGAAATCACGATCGTTCGGGGACGGGCCGAGGATCGGTTCGTGCGACAGCAAGTGGGGGAGATGGACGCGGTCGTCTCGAGAGCGGTGGCGTCCCTGGACAAGCTGACCAAGTGGAGCGTGCCGCTGCTGCGTCCGGATGGCCGGATGGTGGCGATCAAAGGCGAGCGCGCGGAGGAAGAAGTCCGGGAGCACCGGCGTGTGATGACGTCGCTCGGCGCGGTCGATGTAAGGGTGATGAGATGTGGCGCGGACTACTTGGATCCACCCGTGACCGCGGTCGTCGCGCGGCGCGAGTCAACGGCTCGAGTGCTGAGCCGGTCGTCACGAACGGGCAGGAGAAGAGGATGAGTCCGGTCCCCGAGGGCGCAGCGACACCCGGCGGGGCGCCGCCCGAAGCGGCCCAACACCCGGATGTTTCACGTGAAACATGGAACGCCGCCCCGCAGGAATCGTGGGCGGACCCAGCCGGACTGGACACCCCGATCGGGGCCGAGGCGGAGCGGGCGGTGCGGCTGTTGCACGTGGCGGCTAGGGGCGGGCTGCCGCGCCCGGCGAGCCAGCGGGTCTTCACCATCGCCAATCAGAAGGGGGGCGTGGGCAAGACGACCACCGCCGTGAATGTCGCGGCCGCGCTCGCGCTGCAGGGACTGCGGGTGCTGGTCATCGATCTCGACCCGCAGGGCAACGCAAGCACCGCGCTCGGCATCGAGCACCGCGAGGGCACACCGTCTTCGTACGAGGTGCTGATCGGTGAGATCCCGCTGGAGACCGCCGTGCAGCGCAGCCCGCACAGCGAGCGGCTGTTCTGTGTGCCGGCGACGATCGACCTCGCCGGCGCCGAGATCGAATTGGTGAGCATGGTCGCCCGCGAGGGCCGGCTGCGCACCGCGCTCGCCGGGCTCCAGAATCACGGCTTCGATTACGTCTTCATCGACTGCCCGCCGTCGCTCGGGTTGCTCACCATCAACGCGTTGGTGGCCGCGCCAGAGGTGTTGATTCCGATCCAGTGCGAGTACTACGCGCTCGAAGGTGTGGGCCAGCTGTTGCGCAACATCGAGATGGTGAAGGCACACCTCAATCCGGCGCTGAACGTGACGACCGTCATCCTGACGATGTACGACGGCCGCACCAAGCTGGCCGACCAGGTCGCCGCCGATGTGCGCGCACACTTCGGCGACAAGGTGCTGCGGACCGTCATCCCGCGCAGCGTCAAGGTCTCCGAGGCGCCGGGGTACGGCATGACGATCCTCGACTACGACCCCGGTTCGCGGGGCGCGATGAGCTATCTGGACGCCAGCCGTGAACTCGCCGAACGAGGCACGCCCCAGGGACCACACCGATGAGCGCTTGCGCGAAGGGCGTCAATACCGATGAGCGCTTGCGCGAAGAGGCGTCAATACCGATGAGTGCTTGCGCGAAGAGGAGACACCAGCGATGACCCAACCGACACGTAAGCGAAGCGGCCTCGGCCGGGGACTGGCGTCACTCATCCCCACTGGCCCCGCCGATGGTGAGGCGGTGGTGCCCGGTCATCGGATGGGCGACGCGGCCGCCGACGTGGTGATCGGCGGACCACCGGCGATAAATGGCGCCGACGTCGGGGCCGTCTACCGCGAGATCGATCCGTCGACCATCGAGCCGAACCCTCGGCAGCCTCGCCAAGTCTTCGACGAGGAGTCACTCGCGGAGCTTGTTCACTCCATCCGCGAGTTCGGCCTCATGCAGCCGATCGTCGTGCGTGCGGTCCCCTCCACGCCTCCGGGGGCGCCGCGGTACCAACTCGTCATGGGGGAGCGCCGCTGGCGCGCGGCGCAGCAGGCCGGCCTCGCCACCATCCCCGCGATCGTGCGCGAGACCGCGGACGACAGCATGCTGCGCAACGCCCTGCTGGAGAACATCCATCGCGTGCAGCTGAACCCGTTGGAAGAAGGGGCCGCCTACCAGCAGCTGCTCGACGAGTTCGGAGTCACCCACGATGAACTCGCCGCGCGGATCGGCCGGTCGCGCCCGCTGATCACCAACATGATCCGGCTGCTCCGCCTGCCGATCGCGGTGCAGCGCCGGGTGGCCGCCGGAGTGCTCTCGGCGGGCCACGCCCGGGCGCTGCTGGCGCTCGAGGGAACCCCAGAACAACAGGAGGAGCTCGCGGCCCGCATCGTCGCCGAGGGGCTATCCGTGCGTGCCACCGAGGAGGCGGTCACGCTGGCGAACCGCGACACCACCGCCGCGCCGTCGGCGCCGCGCCGCAAGCCGATTCATATGCCCGGCCTGCAGGACGTTGCTGAGCGGCTGTCGACGGCATTCGATACGCGCGTGACGGTCAGCCTTGGCAAACGCAAGGGCAAGATCGTGGTTGAGTTCGGGTCGGTCGAAGATCTGCAACGGATAGTCGACCTTATGAGTTCGTCAAACAGCTGACCTACGACACGGCGTAATTACGTCACTGTGACACAAAATGGCCCAACGGCCTGTCCTCAGGCCTTTCACGAAGGAAAATCCATGTGTAGCAACGGGATTCGGGCCGAGGGCTGCGGCCGATGAGCGAAGCCGGCGAAAGCGGGCCTTCGGCGGCCCGTGCTTCTATCCTGGAGTGGCAGCCGTGCACTTCAGCACCGCGTAGAACTCGGGGAGTTTAGTGGCAGCGCGAATCACGCCTCTGCGGCTCGAAGCGTTCGAGCAGCTGCCCAAGCACGCGCGGCGATGCGTGTACTGGGAGGTGGATCCGTCGACCCTGCGCGCCGACGATCACCTGTCCGACCCCGAATTCGAGAAAGAAGCCTGGCTGTCCATGGTCATGCTCGAGTGGGGGTCGTGCGGGCAGATGGCGGTGGACCGCCGAGACAGCGAGATGATGGCCGGCGACGACGACCCCGAGACGCTCGGCCCCGGGGACCATGCATGCCTGGGTTACGCGTTCTACGCGCCGCCTGGTGCGGTGCCGCGCGCGCGTCGGTTCCCCACCGGGCCGGTGAGCGCCGACGCCGTCCTGCTGACCTCCCTTGGCGTCGAAGCCGGCCATGATGCCGAAGGGTTGTCCCGTCACCTGATCGCGTCGGTGGTCGGCGACCTTGTCCGCCGCGGCGTGCGAGCACTCGAAGCGTTCGGGCGCACCGCCGAGGTGACCGAACTGCTGGATCCTCAACTGGTGTCGCCGGAGTTGCGGCCCGTCGTCGAGGTGCTGGGGGACTGTTCGGTGGACCAGTGTGTGCTGGACGCCGACCTACTGCAGGACGCCGGCTTCGTCGTTGTCACACACCACCGGTACTTCCCGCGGCTGCGGCTCGAACTCGAGCAGGGGTTGGGCTGGAAGGCCGATGTCGAGGCAGCGTTGGAGCGCCTGTTGGAAACCGCACAGCTGCAACAGCCGGTCGGTGCGGGTGTGAGCCCCTGCGCCTGAGGACGTCGTTCTCGGCGAACGCCCGCACCTCAGCCTTGAGGCCAGGGACTTCGTGAAGAGGTTCTGCGGCTGCGGAGCG
>JBKOYU010000759.1:0-9933 GCA_046725575.1 Actinomycetota bacterium
GCGTTCTGGGAGCCTGACCACAAGACCGAAACGAAAGACAGTTGTTGCCATGGATCTGGTCGTCTTCCTGCCCCTCATCATCATCCTGGGCGCGTTCATGTTCTTCGCGTCGCGGCGCCAGAAGAAAGCCATGCAGGCAACCATTGACCTGCAGAATTCCCTGAAGGTCGGTGATCGCGTACACACCACGTCGGGGCTGCAGGGCACCATCACGGGCATCACCGACGACAACGTCGACCTGGAGATCGCGCCCGGCGTCGTCACCACCTGGATGAAGTTGGCGGTGCGTGACCGCATCGTCGACGACTTCGACGAGGACACGGATGACACCGACGACACCCAAGACGCGGAGGACTACGAAGCTCACGAATCGACGGGTACCGAGATCACCGATAGTCCGAACACCAAGACTGAAGGCTGAAGACCCAGCACGAGCACGTACCCTTTGCGGTGCAGACGAACTGATCCCGAGGAGACCCTAGAAACGTGGCATCGTCTTCGCCGCCGGTGCACCCTGCCCGCTACCTGACGCTCTTTTTGGTGTTGCTCGTCGGCGTCTACCTATTGGTGTTCCTGACCGGCGACAAGCAGGCCAAGCCCAAGCTCGGTATCGATTTGCAGGGCGGCACCCGCGTCACGCTGACCGCACGCACACCGGACGGCTCCGCGCCCACCCGCGAGGCGCTCGACCAGGCGCAGCAGATCATCAGCGCGCGCGTGAACGGTCTCGGCGTGTCCGGGTCCGAGGTCATCATCGACGGCTCCAACCTGGTCATCACCGTGCCGGGCAACGACAGCAGCGAGGCCCGCAACCTGGGCCAGACGGCGCGGCTGTACATCAGGCCCGTGATCCACGTGATTGCCGCCCAGGGCCAGGGCCAGCAGCCACCGACCGAGGCGCCGCCGGGCGCGCCTGGGGCACCGCCGCCTGGACTGCCCCCAATCGCTCCGACCGAGCCCGGCGCGCCCGTGTCACCGCCGTCGCCCGCCGAGCAGGTGCCGCCGCAGACTCCGGCACCGCAGCCGCGGCCGTATCCGCAGGAGCCACCGGCCACGCCGCAACCGGCCCCACCCGCATCGGAAGGCGCGCCTGCACCGGAAGCGCCACCCACACCGGCACCGCCGCCGCCCACACCGGGAGCTCCGCCCGCGCCGGGCGCCCCGCCGCCTGCTGAGAAGCAGACGCTGGCGCAGCGCATCGCCGACGAAAAGCAGCTGCGGCAGAGCGCCAATCAGCAGATCCAGATCCTGGCGCTGCAGTTTCAGGCCACCCGCTGCAACGACGAGGACGTGCTGGCCGGCAACGACGATCCGAACCTGCCGCTGGTCACCTGCTCGCAGGACGGCAAGCAGGTCTATCTGCTGGACAAGGCGATCATCAAGGGTGAGCAGATCAAGAACGCCAACTCCGGGCTCGATCAGCAGCGCGGCGAGTACGTCGTCACCGTGGAGTTCAACGATGAGGCCTCGCGGATCTGGGCCGACTTCACCGCAGCCAACGTCGGCACCCAGACCGCGTTCGTGTTGGACTCCAAGGTGGTCAGTGCGCCCGAGATCCAGGAAGCGATCCCGGGTGGCAACACCCAGATCACCGGTCGGTTCACCGCCGACTCGGCACGCGAACTGGCCAACGTGCTGAAGTACGGTTCGCTGCCGCTGTCGTTCGAATCCTCTGAGGCCGAAACCGTTTCGGCAACATTGGGTTTGACCTCGCTTCGGGCAGGCCTGATCGCCGGTTCGATCGGTCTGGCGCTGGTGCTGGTGTATTCGCTGCTCTACTACAGAGTGCTCGGCCTGCTGACCGCGTTGTCTCTTGTCGCTTCCGGCGCAATGGTTTTCGCGATACTCGTGCTGCTCGGCAGATACATCAACTACACGCTCGACCTGGCGGGTATCGCCGGTCTGATCATCGGTATCGGCACCACGGCCGACTCGTTCGTGGTGTTCTTCGAACGCATCAAAGATGAGATACGCGAAGGGCGTTCGTTCCGCTCGGCCGTTCCGCGCGGTTGGGCCAGGGCGCGTAAGACGATTCTGTCCGGCAACGCGGTCAGCTTCCTGGCCGCCGCGGTGCTCTACTTCCTGGCGGTCGGCCAGGTGAAGGGCTTCGCGTTCACGCTGGGCCTGACCACGATTCTCGACGTCGTCGTGGTGTTCCTGGTGACCTGGCCGCTGGTGTACCTCGCGTCGAAGTCGCCGACGCTGGCCAAGCCGGCGTTCAACGGGCTCGGGGCGGTGCAGCAGATCGCGCGCGAACGACGAGCGGCCGCACACGCAACGGGACGGGGATAGCCAGATGGCGGCCAAGCATTCATCCGACGTGACCGATTCCAGCGCGGTCGAGGCGCCCGACCTCGAAGCCGCTGAGGCCGCAGCGCCCAGGCACGGCTTCTTTGTCCGGCTCTACACCGGCACCGGCGCGTTCGAGGTCGTCGGGCGTCGCAAGCTGTGGTTCGCGGTCAGTGGCCTGATCGTCGCGGTGGCGATCGCGAGCATCGTGTTGCGCGGCTTCACGTTCGGCATCGACTTCGAGGGCGGCACGAAGGTGTCCATGCCTGCTGCCGGTGCGACGGGCACGATCGGCACGCAGCAGGTCGAGGACGTGTTCAGCAAGACCCTGGGCAAGGCGCCCGAGTCGGTGGTCGCCGTCGGCAGCGGCGGCTCGGCCACCATCCAGATCCGCTCGGAGACGCTCTCGAACGAGGAGACCGAAAAGCTGCGCAACGCGTTGTTCGACGCGTTCCAGCCAAAAGGCTCCGACGGCCAGCCGAGCAAGCAGGCCGTCAGCGACTCGGCGGTGTCGGAGACCTGGGGCGGCCAGATCACCAAGAAGGCACTCATCGCGCTGGTGGTGTTCCTGGTGCTCGTCACGATCTACATCACCGTGCGCTACGAGCGGTACATGGCGATGTCAGCGCTCGCCACGATGTTCTTCGACCTGACGACCACCGCGGGCGTGTACTCGCTGGTCGGCTTCGAGGTCACCCCGGCCACCGTGATCGGCCTGCTGACCATCCTTGGCTTTTCGCTCTATGACACCGTCATCGTGTTCGACAAAGTCGAGGAGAACACCCACGGCTTCGAACACACCACCCGCCGCACCTTCGCCGAGCACGCCAACCTGGCGATCAACCAGACGTTCATGCGGTCGATCAACACCAGCCTGATCTCGGTGCTGCCGATCATCGCGCTGATGGTCATCGCGGTATGGCTGCTCGGCGTCGGCACCCTCAAGGACCTGGCCCTGGTGCAGCTGGTCGGCATCATCGTCGGCAGCTACTCCTCGATCTTCCTAGCCACCCCGCTGCTGGTGACGCTGCGCGAGCGCACCGATCTCGTCCGCACGCACACCCGGCGGGTGCTCAACAGGCGCAAGCCGTCCAAAGCCGAGGCGGTGCAGGACGCTGAGCCGGAGGAGGTGGCGGCGTCGCTGGCCGCCAAGCCGGCGCCCGAGAAGCCTGCGCCCGGGGCGCGGCCCGTCCGGCCGACCGCCAGCCGGACCGGACGACCGTCGGGTAAGCGAAGCACTCGGCGGCGGTAGGGCCGATGCCAGTCCGGAGCCGGAGCGTCATTGCGGCGGCCGTGCTGTCGCTGATCGGCGGGCTGGGACTGTCGGCGTGCTCAAGCGGTCCCGCCGACGCCATCGACTACGCCGTCGACGGCACGCTGGTCACCTACAACACCAACACCGTCGCTGGCGCCGCATCGGGTGGGCCGCAGGCCTTCGCCCGGGTGCTGACCGGCTTCAACTACCACGGACCCGACGGCCAAATCGTCGGCGACCACGACTTCGGCACCATCTCGGTGGTCGGGCGCGCGCCGCTGGTGCTCGACTACGAGATCAGCGCCAGCGCGGTGTACTCCGACGGCAAGCCGATCACCTGCGACGACATGGTGCTGGCGTGGGCGTCGCAATCCGGCCGACTCCCCGGGTTCGACGCGGCCAACCGGGCCGGCTACAGCGACATCGCCTCCGTCGACTGCGCGCCGGGGCAGAAGAAGGCGCGGGTCACGTTCGCCCAGGACCGCGGATTTGTCGACTTCGGCCAGCTGTTCACCGCGACATCGATGATGCCGTCGCACGTCATCGCCGACGAACTCGGCATCGATGTGACCACGGCGCTGCTCAACAACGACGGCCCCGCCATCGAACGCATCTCGCAGGTGTGGAACACCACCTGGGACCTGAAGCCCGATGTGGACCTCAAGAAGTTCCCCTCGTCGGGGCCGTACAAGATCAGCTCGGTGAACAAGGACGGCTCCGTCGTGCTGGTCGCCAACGACAAGTGGTGGGGCGCCAAGCCCGTCACCAACAAGATCACCGTGTGGCCGCGGGGCGCCGACATTCAGGACAAGGTCAATCAGGGTGCGTACGACGTCGTTGACGTGGCGACGGGTTCATCCGGAACGCTGAATCCGCCCGACGACTATGTCCGCACCGACTCGCCTTCGGCCGGCATCGAACAGCTCATCTTCGCGCCGCAGGGGCCGCTGGCCGGCCCGCCCGCGCGTCGGGCGCTCGCGCTGTGCACGCCGCGCGACGTGATCGCCAAGAACGCCGCGGTGCCGATCGCCAACTCCCGGCTCAACCCGGCGAGCGAGGATGCGTTCGGCGCCGCGGAAGGTGACGTCGAGGCCGGACAGTTCGTCGTCGCCAATCCCGACGCCGCCCGTGCTGCGATCAACAACCAGCCGATGACCGTGCGCATCGGTTATCAAAGGCCGAACGCCCGGCTGGCCGCGACGGTCGGTGCGATCGCCAAGTCGTGCGCGCCCGCCGGAATCACCGTGCAGGGCGCCGCGTCGGACACCGTCGGCCCGTTGAGTCTGCGCGACAACAACATTGACGTGTTGATCGCCAGCACCGGCGGCGCCGCAGGCAGCGGATCGACGGGTTCGTCGGCGATGGATGCCTACGACCTGCACACGGGCAACGGCAACAATCTGTCGAGCTACTCCAACGAGCGCATCGACGGCATCATCGCGTCGATGGCTGTGACTTCCGACCCGAAGGAACTGGCCCGGCTCGTCGGCGAGGGCGGATCGGTGCTGTGGGCCGACATGCCGACGCTTCCGCTATACCGTCAACAGCGAACTCTGCTGACTTCGAAGAAGATGTATGCGGTGAGCAGCAATCCGACTCGATGGGGCGCGGGATGGAACATGGACCGTTGGGTGCTGTCGCGGTGAGCGAGATCTCGCGGCTGATCGCATCGTTGACGCGTGAGGTGCCCGACTTTCCCGAGCCGGGCATCCAGTTCAAGGACCTCACCCCGTTGCTGGCCGACGCGCATGGCCTCGATGCCGTGTCTGACGCGCTCGCGGACATCGCCAGGGGTGCCGACCTGGTGGCCGGCGTGGATGCCCGCGGCTTCCTGCTCGGCGGTGCCGTCGCCATCAAACTGGGCATCGGTGTGCTGGCGGTCCGCAAGGGCGGCAAGTTGCCGCCTCCGGTGATCGGCGAGACCTACAACCTTGAATACGGCACCGCGACCCTGGAGGTCCCGGCCGAGGGCATCGAGTTGGCGGGCCGGAACATCGCGATCATCGACGACGTTTTGGCTACGGGCGGGACGGTGGCCGCGACGGCGAAGCTGCTGCGGCACGCCGGCGCGAACGTCAGCTGTGCTGCGGTGGTGCTCGAGCTTGCTGCCCTGCGCGGCCGCGACGTGCTCAAACCGTTGCCGGTCAGCAGCTTGCACACGGTCTGAGGGATATCCTCGAAGTCTGGCGAAATCCGCAGGCCGAGGGCGCTCGCGCGAAGAGCAGACAATGGAGGTGACCATGGCTGACGATCCCGGCACCGGACAGGCCGTGCAGGCACCTCCGGGCGCGCACATCCCCGAAACGCAGCCGCTGGAGATCCCCAAGAGCTCGACGAGCGCGTCGCGGCGGGTGCGGGCCCGGCTGGCCCGCCGGATGACCGCTCAACGCAGCGCCATCAACCCGGTGCTCGAGCCGCTGGTCGCCGTGCACAAGCAGGACTTCCCGAAGGCCGATCTGTCGTTGCTGCAGAAGGCGTACGAGGTAGCTGAGCAGCGGCACGCCGACCAGTTGCGTCGCTCGGGCGACCCGTACATCACCCATCCGCTGGCCGTCGCCAACATCCTGGCCGAGCTCGGCATGGACACCACCACGCTGGTCGCCGCGCTGCTGCACGACACGGTCGAGGACACCGGCTACACGATGGAACAGCTGACCGCCGACTTTGGTGAGGAGGTGGCGCATCTGGTGGACGGCGTCACCAAGCTGGACAAGGTGGCGCTGGGGACCGCCGCCGACGCAGAGACGATCCGCAAGATGATCATCGCGATGGCCCGCGACGGGCGGGTGCTGGTGATCAAGGTCGCCGACCGACTGCACAACATGCGCACCATGCGCTTCCTGCCCCCGGAGAAGCAGGCCCGCAAGGCCCGCGAGACGCTGGAAGTCATTGCGCCACTGGCACATCGGCTGGGCATGGCCACCGTGAAGTGGGAGCTGGAGGACCTGTCGTTCGCGATCCTGCACCCAAAGAAGTACGAGGAGATCGTGCGGCTGGTCGCCGACCGGGCGCCGTCGCGTGACACCTACCTGGCCAAGGTGCGCGCTGAGATCATCGCCACGCTCAACGCATCGAAGATCAACGCGACCGTCGAGGGCCGGCCCAAGCACTACTGGTCGATCTACCAGAAGATGATCGTCAAGGGCCGCGACTTCGACGACATCCACGACCTGGTCGGCGTGCGGATTCTGTGCGACGAGATCCGGGACTGTTATGCCGCTGTGGGCGTGGTGCATTCGCTGTGGCAGCCGATCGCGGGCCGGTTCAAGGACTACATCGCCCAGCCGCGGTACGGCGTGTATCAGTCGCTGCACACCACGGTTGTCGGTCCGGAGGGCAAGCCGCTCGAAGTGCAGATCCGCACGAAGGAAATGCACAAGACCGCGGAGTACGGCATCGCCGCGCACTGGCGCTACAAGGAAGCCAAGGGTCGCAACGCCCCGCATCCGCACGCCGCCGCCGAAATCGACGACATGGCGTGGATGCGCCAGCTGCTGGACTGGCAGCGGGAGGCCGCCGACCCGGGCGACTTCCTGGAGGCCTTGCGCTACGACCTTGCGGTGCAAGAGATCTTCGTGTTCACGCCGAAGGGCGATCTGATCACACTGCCGACGGGTTCGACGCCGGTCGACTTCGCATACGCGGTGCACACCGAGGTCGGCCACCGCTGCATCGGTGCGCGGGTGAACGGTCGCCTGGTCGGGCTGGAGCGCAAGCTCGAAAACGGCGACAGGGTCGAGATTTTCACGTCAAAGGCGCCGAATGCTGGACCGTCGCGGGACTGGCAGACGTTCGTGGTGTCGCCTCGGGCGAAGGCGAAGATCCGGCAGTGGTTCGCCAAGGAGCGCCGCGAGGAGGCGCTGGAATCCGGTAAGGACGCGATCGCGCGCGAGGTGCGCCGCAGCGGACTTCCGTTGCAGCGCTTGATGAATGCCGAGTCGATGGCGGCGTTGGCCCGCGAATTGCGCTACACCGATGTGTCGGCCCTCTACACCGCGGTGGGGGAGGGTCACGTATCGGCTCGGCATGTGGTGCAGCGGTTGGTGGCCCAGCTCGGTGGCGACGAAGAGGCCGCCGACGAACTCGCCGAACGGTCGACGCCCGCGACCATGCCGGTGCGTCAGCGCAGCACCGACGACGTCGGAGTGTCGGTGCCTGGAGCGCCGGGGGTGCTGACGAAGCTCGCCAAGTGCTGCACGCCGGTCCCAGGCGACAACATCATGGGGTTCGTCACCCGCGGCGGCGGGGTGAGCGTGCACCGCACCGACTGCACGAATGCCGCGTCGTTGCAACAACAGTCGGAGCGGATCATCGACGTGCAGTGGGCGCCGTCGCCGTCGTCGGTGTTCCTGGTGGCCATTCAAGTGGAGGCGTTGGACCGGCACCGGCTGCTCTCGGACGTGACGCGCGTGCTGGCCGACGAGAAGGTCAACATCCTGTCCGCATCGGTCACGACCTCCGACGACCGCGTGGCCATCAGCCGGTTCACCTTCGAGATGGGTGACCCGAAACACCTGGGCCACCTGCTGAGCGTGGTGCGCAACGTGGAGGGCGTCTACGACGTCTACCGCGTGACATCCGCGGCCTAGTGGCTGCGTGAAATTCGCCTGAAATGCCCATCGGGCGTCGACACCGAGGTCGGTAAAGAGTTCGAGTGCCACTTCACGGGGCCTTTCGCGTCTTCTCGCGAGAGTTACCCCACCTGCACTGACTTGATCGTCGCGTCGACAATCGGCTTGCCGTCGTCGCTTCCGCCGGCCATACCCCCGGCGGCGACCTTGTCCAACGTCGCCAACCCCGCGCTGTCGATGGTGCCGAACACCGTGTAGGTCGGCGGCAGCTGCGAATCCTTGTACACCATGAAGAATTGGCTGCCGTTGGTGCCGGGCCCCGAGTTGGCCATCGCCAGCGTTCCGCGCGGGTAGAGCACGGGGACCTTCAACGCGGGATCGGTCAGCCGGTACTGGTTGGTCGGGTATTCGTTCGGGAACCGGTAGCCCGGCCCGCCCGTGCCGGTGCCCGTCGGATCGCCGCACTGCAGCACACCGAGCTCGGTCGAGGTGGTCAGCCGGTGGCACTTGGTGTTGTCGAAGAACGCCTGCCTAGCGAGGCTGGTGAAGTTGTTGACCGTGCACGGCGTCTTGCCGTTGTCCAACTCCAGCCCGACGGGGCCCTGACTGGTCGTGATGGTCGCGCGGATGAGCGCCGGATCGGTCGCGATCCGGCCGTTCTGCGGCGGCTTGACGGGCTTGCTCGCCGGTTCCGTCGTCGCCGGATATTGGCAGTTGGAGCCCAACGTCTTTGGCGGGTTAAACGGCGGCAGGTTGTTGTCGACGGGCGGCGACGGAAACGCTGTCACGTCCGGGTACTCCGGAGTCAGGCCGTCCATGGACTCGAGTTCACGCGCGACCTGGACGACGAACAGGACGCTCAGCACCAGTACCACGATGGTGAGCACCGTGATCAGGTAGCTGATGACCAGGCCCGCAATTGCCAGCCCGCGGCCCTCCTCGCCAGTTTTCTTGATCTGCGACAACGAGATGTGGCCGAAGAGGATGCCCAGCGGTGCGAACAGGAACGCGCACACCACCGACACGATGGCCAGCGCATTGGTCGGCCGCGGCTGCGGATAGCCGTAATACCCCGCATATGGGCCCGGCGGCGGGTACGAGCCATATGGCGGGGGCGGAGTGGTCATGGCCGAGTCAGTCGAGCAGGATCGACTTGACCTGGACGTCGTTCGTCGGCTTGCCGTCCTGGCTGCCGTCGGCGGTCCCGGCCGCGGCGATCTTGTCCAGTGTGGCCAGGCCCGTCTGGTCGATGGTGCCGAACACCGTGTAGTTCGGCGGCAGCTGCGAATCCTTGTACACCAGGAAGAACTGGCTGCCGTTGGTGCCAGGGCCCGCATTGGCCATCGCCAGCGTGCCGCGCGGGTACACCACCGGCTCCTGCAGCTTCGGGTCGTCGGGCTGGAATTGGTTGGTCGGGTACTCGTTGTCGAACTGGTAGCCCGGCCCGCCGGTGCCCTGGCCCGTCGGGTCACCGCACTGCAGCACCGCCAGCCCCTCGGAGGTGGTCAGCCGGTGGCAGAGGGTGTCGTTGAAGAACCCCTGCTGGGCCAGGCTGGCGAAGCTGTTGACCGTGCACGGTGATTTGGCGTTGTCGAGCTGCAGCCCGAGGTTGCCCTGGTTGGTCGACATGCTGGCGCTGATCTGCGCCGGATCGGTCGGGACCTTCCCGGTGCGGGGCGGGTTGTTCGGCTTGCTCGCCTTCTCCTGCGACGCCGGGTACTGGCAGTTGCCGCCGAGGTTGGCCGGGGCCGCAAACGCGGGCAGCTGTCGAGCCCCCGCCGGGGCGGCGCTGGTCTCGGAGGGCGTGGTGGTCGTGGT
>JBKOYU010000219.1:0-3524 GCA_046725575.1 Actinomycetota bacterium
GTCGACGACGGCTACACCATGGCCCGCGCGGCGGCCGGCGCCAGACACGGCTCGGTGCGAGTGGCCACCGAGGAGGCGCTGACGTGGGCAGGCACCTGTAAACCCGGCGACGGGTTGGCGATCGCGGGCGATGAGGTGCTGATCGTCGCCGACGACATCACCACGGCAGCAGCGGGGCTGATCGACCTGTTCCTCGCCGCAGGTGGCGAGCTCGTCACGGTGCTCACCGGCGCAGGTGTCGACGGCGCCGTCGGCGAAGCGCTGCAGGAGCATGTGCACCGCCACCACCCCGGCACCGAGTTGGTTACCTATCACACCGACCACCGCGGCGACGCATTGCTGATCGGGGTGGAGTAGCCGTGGCCGCGCTGACCGATCGACTGGACTACGTCATCGGCAAGAAGGCCGCGCGTCCGCTCGAGGAGCACTTCGGCATTCGCACCGTCAACGACCTGCTGCGGCACTACCCGCGCAAGTACAGCGACGGGATGACGGTTCTCGGCGAGGGTGAGGACCTCGAGGAAGGCGAACACGTCACCTTCGTCGACGTCATTACCGCCACCAAAGTCGGTGACATGAAGCCGAAGTTCGACCCCAAGACCAAGAAAATGAAGAAGCCCAAGTGGCTGCGCGTCACGCTGGGACATCGACGGCCCGAGGTCACCGCCACGTTCTTCAATGCCGGCTGGATGATCGACAACCTGCCTAAGGGCACGCGCTTGATGCTTTCCGGCGAAGTCAAATACTTCAGGGGCACACTGCAATTGAGTCATCCGGCGTACTACGTTCTGGAGTCGCCTACTGGCAAGAACATCGGCACCAAGTCACTGAAGACGATTGCCGCCGCATCGGGGGCCAGCGGTGACGACGTGTTGTCGGTTTTCGAGCGCGAGTTCTTCCCGATTTATCCCGCCAACGCCAAGCTGCAGAGCTGGGACATCTACGCTTGTGTGCGCCAGGTACTCGATGTGCTCGACCCGATCGACGAGCCGCTGCCGAAAACGATTTTGCAGCAGCGAAGTTTGATATCGGAAGACGAAGCGTTGCGCGCGATCCATCTCGCCGAGAACACGGCCGAGCGTGAGCGTGCCCAGGCCCGACTGACGTTTGACGAGGCGGTCGGGCTGCAATGGGCCTTGGTGGGGCGGCGATATAGCGAATTGAGCGAATCTGGCCCCGTCGCCGGGCCCCAGGACAACGGACTCTTGGCCGCGATGCGCGAGCAGTTGCCGTTCGAATTGACCACTGGCCAAAAGGAAGTGCTCGACGTGCTGTCGGCCGAACTGTCGGCGAGCCGTCCGATGAACCGCATGCTGCAGGGCGAGGTCGGCTCGGGCAAGACCATCGTCTCCGTGCTGGCCATGCTGCAGATGATCGATGCCGACTATCAGTGCGCGTTGTTGGCGCCGACGGAAGTCCTTGCTGCCCAACATGCTCGCTCCATCCGAGATGTCCTCGGGCCGCTGGCGATGGCGGGTCAGCTGGGCGGCGCCGACGGCGCGACGCGCGTCGCGCTGCTGACCGGGTCCATGTCAGCGCAGCAGAAGCGGGAAGTGCGCGATGAAGTCGCGGCCGGCGAAGCGGGCATCGTCATTGGCACGCATGCATTGCTGCAGGAGGCGGTGGAGTTCCACCGGCTCGGCATGGTCGTCGTCGACGAACAGCACCGGTTCGGTGTTGAGCAGCGAGATCGGTTGCGCGCCAAGGCTCCAGCGGGCCTGACGCCGCATCTGTTGGTGATGACGGCGACGCCGATTCCGCGCACCGTCGCGCTGACCTTTTACGGTGATCTCGAAACGTCGACGCTGCGCGAACTTCCGCGCGGCCGCCAGCCCATCGCCACCAACACGATCTTTGTCAAGGAGAAGCCGGCGTGGCTGCAGCGGGCCTGGCAGCGCATCATCGAAGAAGTCGGCGCCGGTCGGCAGGCATACGTGGTGGCGTCGCGCATTGATGAGAGCGACAAGCCCGCCAAGGATGATCAAGGTCCGCCGCCTACCACAGTGGTGGCGCTCATCGAACAGCTGCGCACAGGGGCGCTCTCCGGGTTACGCCTTGGCCTGATGCACGGCAGGCTGCCCAGCGACGAGAAGGACGCCGTGATGGCCGAGTTCCGCGCGGGCCAGATCGATGTCCTGGTGTGCACCACCGTTATCGAGGTCGGTGTGGACGTGCCGAACGCGACTGTGATGGTGGTGGTGGACGCCGACCGGTTCGGCATCAGTCAGTTGCACCAGCTGCGTGGACGCATTGGCCGCGGTCAGCATCCAAGTCTGTGCTTACTGGCCACCCAGCTGCCGGAAGGATCCAAGGCCGGCGAGCGGCTCAAGGCCGTCGCGGGCACGCTGGACGGATTCAAACTCG
Source organism: Actinomycetota bacterium (assembly GCA_046725575.1). GTDB lineage: Bacteria > Actinomycetota > Actinomycetes > Mycobacteriales > Mycobacteriaceae > Mycobacterium. The sequence continues at coordinate 2,365 of JBKOYU010000219.1, forward strand.
CCGACCTCGATCTGCAGGAGCGCAAAGAGGGAGATGTGTTGGGGCTCAGCCAATCCGGCCGGCCCATCACGCTCCGCTTCTTGTCGCTCTCCGAGCACCTCGAGATCATTCTCGCCGCCCGTGAGTTCTGCGAAGAGCTCTACGAGAAGGACCCGGCGAATTCGGGAATGGCCGTTCTGGCAGCACAATTCATCGACACCGACCGGGTCGAATACCTGGACAAGTCATGACCCGCACCCGGCTGCTCTGGCTCGCCGCGGTAGTGGTCCTCGCGGTGCTGGTCGCCGTCCAGGTCATTGCGTCGTCGGGTGACCGGGCCCAGGTCGTTGCCCAGGCCGATATCCCGACTGTGTCACCGGGCGTCGACGTACTGGCCGGAGTGGCGGAGGTGCCGGCACGCATCCGCGGATTCGACTACCGCAGGGCAGCGTTCGGCGACGCGTGGACCGACGACAACAACGCTTCGAGTGGGCACAACGGTTGCGACACCCGTGACGACATTCTTGATCGCGATCTGGTGGACAAGACGTATGTGTCGATTAGCCGGTGTCCCAATGCGGTGGCGACAGGTACCCTGCACGATCCATACACCAACGAGACTATCGCTCTCGTGCGCGGCAATCAGACGGGCGCGGCTGTGCAAATTGACCATCTCGTGCCGTTGGCTTACGCCTGGGACCAAGGGGCACGGAATTGGACTGACGAGCTTCGTGTGCGGTTTGCCAACGATCCGGCAAACCTGCTCGCGGTAGAGGGCCAAGCCAATCAGGACAAGGGCGACAAGGAGCCTGCGGTGTGGATGCCGCCTAACTCCGCGTTTCACTGTCAGTACGCGATTCAGTTCATCGCTGTGCTGCGCGGCTACGGGCTGCCCGTCGATGCGCCCTCCGCCACGGTCCTGCGTGAAGCTGGCGAGACGTGCCCTAAGAGCTGACCGAGCACACCTGTGCACTGATTTGACGCCGTGTTTTCGGACTTGAGTACCCCTGGCGGCATCGATAGGGGTGCTGCGTAACCCGAAACCCGGGGGTGCCCGTACCGCGCTCGCCGTATCAACAGAAAGCGCCTAACACTGCGTCAATAACAGGCGTTGTCCGCTGGTAAGCACCTTATTCTTGGCGGATCGGGGTAGTGGGACCGCGGATGGGTGGTGGGGTCGC
>JBKOYU010000469.1:0-2768 GCA_046725575.1 Actinomycetota bacterium
CGGGGGACGGCTCAACATCCGGTCAAGACCCGGCTCGGGCACCTCGGTGACGGCGACGATTCCGTTTCCGCCCACGCGGAGTTAGACCACCGCGTGCTTGATCATTGCGGGCCTCACCCAGGCGGTGGAGCTACAGGCTGAGTTAATAAACTATTCGGTTCAGATTCGATGACCGATTCTCAATAGACATGTTGATCTTCCGGTGGCAGGATTCATGCCATGACTACAGGATGCGGCGCGGTGGTGATCGGTCGTCCATGACCCAGCCTGCGACCGAAACAGCCCGCCGCTCTTTCGGTTTCACCCCTTCTGGCTCGCAGCCAGAAGCAGAGGCGGATCGGGCGGAAATGGCTGTGCTACCGCCGGATGCCGTGGTGGATCTGGCCGCGGCGCGTCGCGACGCCGGCGTGGACGACGTACTGGCCAAGCTCGAAACCGAGCTCGTCGGGTTGGCGCCTGTCAAGACCCGGATCACAGAAGTAGCGGCGCTGTTGCTCGTCGACCGCATGCGCGCCCGCTACGGGCTCACCGCACCGCAACCCACGTTGCACATGTGCTTCACCGGCAATCCGGGCACGGGGAAGACGACCGTCGCGCTACGAATGGCCGACCTGCTGCACAAGCTGGGTTACCTGCGCCGAGGACATCTGGTCAGCGTGACCCGCGACGATCTGGTCGGCGAGTACATCGGGCACACCGCGCCCAAGACGAAGGAAGTGATCAAGCGGGCGATGGGCGGCGTCCTGTTTATCGACGAGGCCTACTACCTCTTCAAGGTCGAGAACGAGCGTGATTACGGCGCCGAAGCGATCGAAATCCTGCTCCAGGTAATGGAGAACAACCGCGACGATCTTGTCGTCATCCTGGCGGGTTACGCCGACAAGATGGACCAGTTCTTCTCTGCCAACCCCGGAATGCAAAGCCGCATTGCACATCACATCACGTTCCCCGACTACACCGTCGATGAACTCGAACAGATCGCGACACTGATGACAGAGCAGCTCGGCTACACCTTGTCGGCCGATGGCCGTGCGGCGTTGCGGCAGTACCTCCACCGTCGAATCGATCAACCGTGGTTCGCGAATGCCCGCAGTGTGCGCAACGCGATGGAGCGGGCGCGGCTACGCCACGCGCGGCGACTGGTCGCAGACGCCGATCCGCGTGTCGATCTCGCGGCACTGACCACGATCGAGGCGTCGGATCTGCTCGCCAGCCGGGTATTCCACGACGGGCGAACCAGCAAGGAAGCGTTATGACCACCAACGCCCGGTTACGGGCACTGGTGGAGCTCGCCGACACCGGTTCGGTTCGCGGCGCCGCCGAGCGACTGGTGGTGACCGAGTCGGCGATCTCGTCGGCGCTCGGCAGCCTCAGTGCCGAGATCGGCGTCCCGCTGGTGGACCGGCACGGCCGCGGCGTCCGGCTGACGCCGGCTGGGCAACGCTACGTCGATTACGCACGAAGGATTCTCGGGCTGCACTACGAAGCCGTATTGGCAGCACGCGGAGAAGTCGATCCTGAACATGGATCGATCCGCCTGGCCGCGGTGACGACGGCCGGCGAACTGCTACTCCCAGCACTGCTGGCGTCGTTCACCGCGAAATACCCGGGTGTCGACTGCAAACTCGAAGTGGCTTCCCGAACGGCGATCTGGCCCATGCTCGCCCGCCACGAGGCCGACGTCGTCGTCGCCGGACGTCCGCCCACCGATCTCGACCAAGTCAAGCTGCGCGCCGTCAGTCCGAACACTCTGGTTGTCGTTGGACCGCCCGAAGCTGCGCAGCGCTTCGACCCCGCGCAGGCGACATGGCTTCTGCGCGAATCGGGTTCGGGAACCAGGGCAACGACGACAGCCCTGCTGGAGGAACTCGAGATCACTCCGCCGCAGATGGTGCTGGGTTCGCACGGTGCGGTGGTGGCCGCCGCGGTCGCGGGCCTGGGCGTGACGCTGGTTTCACGTCAGGCAGTGCGCCGCGAGTTGGATTCGGGCGCATTGGTCGAATTGGCTGTCCCTGGCACTCCACTGGACCGACCGTGGCACATCGTCACGCAGTCACCATGCACCGGGTCGACCGAGTTGTTGATCACCCATCTGCTCGCTCACCGCGAACTCGGTTGGAGTTCGGTGGATTGAGGCCACCCGGTCCGCCACCCAGGAGGGGGATGGCCGAGGGTCGATGCCGGACTAGCTCTTCAGGTAGCTCTACCGAGGAGGAAGCATGGCAGACACACGTGATCCGATCGACCACTTCCGTACCACCCACCAACATGCCGGTGAATCGTTCATCGACATCTATTGCTGGCCGGGGCTGCTGTCCATCGCGCTGGGTGTGATGTCACTGATCGGCTGCGTCGCTTCGGCGGCTTACCACCACCACGAGTGGGTGCTTACCACGGGAATTGTCGGGACACTCGCCATCGCCGGCGGCATCGCATGGCTGGTCGTCGAGCACCACCGGGTGCTTCGCATTGAACGCCGTTGGCACGCCGAGCATTCCGAGCAACGCCGGAAACTGCATGCGGCGTGGCCGCAAGCGTCGGTTCGGCCGTACTAGGCGATCAGCCGGCCGCGTAACAGAGGTACCACCGTCTCTCTCAGCACGACGGGATCGAGCGCACGGGACACGACCGCGTCCGCCCCCGACCAATCGGCCAGCCACGCGTCATCCGGCCGGGCGATGATCACAACGAGCGGCGGGCATTGCAGCAGTTCATCTTTGAGCTGTTTGGCCAGTCCGATTCCGCCTGACGGCGACGCCTCGGCATCG
>JBKOYU010001083.1:0-3255 GCA_046725575.1 Actinomycetota bacterium
CGTGAAAGGTCGACGGGTAGTACAGCGCTTCGTGGGTTTCGACGTTGCGCAGCTCGCCCATGTGGGTCGGCGACGCCTGGCCGGTGTCGAGGATGAAGCGAATCGTGTTGGCGTGCCAGACCGCATCCCAGTTACTCGGAATGGATTGCCAGTTCGGCATCCCGCGAAGCGCCGCCAGCCCGATCAGAAAGGCGCCCAGCAGGACACCTGCGGCGACCACCAGCGCGGGACCGCGGGTCACCGCACGGGCCTCGGCGTCGACGTCGCGAACACGGGCAAGCGCAATCCGCAAACACCACGCAACACCGGTTACGGCGGCCAGAGCAAACAACGCCGTCCATCCGTTCCACGGGACACCAAGTGCGCCAAACGGAAGGATGGCCAACGCCACTATGCCGTAGGTCAGCGGCGGCCCGACTGCGACCGCAGCGGGCCAAGTTAGCCGGCCGACACGTGCGACAGTAGCCCCGGGGATCACCAGCAACAACAGTGCAATTAGCACTCCGAACCCCAAGCTCACTGGACTAGTATGGCTGCCCAGGTGACTCGGTCCGGGCACGGCATGGGCAGCGACGCGGCACGGCCGGGCATCCGCCAAAATCGTGTCGGTTTGTGGAATTCACGGACGCTCTAAGGTGGGCTGGCATGGCATACGACGTCGCCCGGGTGCGTGGTCTGCACCCGTCTTTGGGCGATGGGTGGGTGCACTTCGACGCGCAGAACGGCATGCTGCTGCCCGACTCCGTCGGCAGAGCGGTGTCGACCGCTTTCCGCGGGTCGATGCCGACACCGGTAGGACCTCATCCGTCGGCGCAACGGAGCGCCGCCGTGCTGGAGGCCGCGCGCCAGGCGGTCGCCGATCTGGTCAATGCGGATCCACGCGGCGTGGTGCTCGGCGCCGATCGCGCGGTCTTGCTGACGTCTCTGGCCGACGCGTCGTCGTCCCGGGTCGGTCTCGGCTACGAGGTCGTGGTGACCCGGCTCGACGACGAGGCGAACATTGCGCCGTGGTTGCGGGCCGCGAATCGCTATGGCGCCAAGGTGAAGTGGGCCGAGGTCGACATCGAGACCGGTGAACTGCCGACCTGGCAGTGGGAGGGCCTGATCTCGCGGTCGACCCGATTGGTCGCGATCACCTCCGCCTCTTCGACGTTGGGCACGGTGACCGATCTGCGGGCGGTCACGAAGCTGGTGCACGAGGTCGGCGGATTGGTGATCGTGGATCACTCCGCAGCTGCGCCGTACCGGCTGATCGACATCGACGAAATCGACGCCGACGTGGTTGCGCTGAATGCGGTGGCGTGGGGTGGCCCGCCGATCGGCGCGCTGGTCTTCCGTGACCCGTCGATGATCAACTCGTTCAGCTCGGTGTCGCTCAACCCCTATGCGACCGGTCCCGCGCGACTCGAGGTGGGTACGCACCAATTCGGCTTGCTCGCAGGCGTTGTCGCCAGCATCGAGTACCTGGCGGGACTCGACGAGTCGGCGCAGGGGTCGCGGCGCGAATGTCTTTCGGTGTCAATGCAATCGGCGTCGACGTACATGAGCCGGGTGTTCGATTACCTACTGATCTCGCTGCGTTCCCTGTCCGCGGTGATGGTGATCGGACGGCCCGAGGCGCATATTCCAGTGCTGAGCTTCGCCGTCAGCGACGTGCCTGCCGAGCGAGTGGTGCAGCGGCTGGCCGACAACGGCATCCTGGCGATCTCCAATGTGAGCTCGCGTGTGCTAGATGTCATCGGAGTCAACGACGTTGGCGGCGCGGTTACCGTCGGACTGGCGCACTATACGACGACCGCGGAGGTCGATCAGTTGGTGCGTGCCCTGGCCTCGTTGGGCTAATCGGCAACGCGCAGAACGACTTTCCCGGACACCTCGCCGGAGTTGAGCAGCTCGTGCGCGGCCAGCGCCTGCTCGATGGGGAACTCGGCGCCGATGATCGGACGCACTTGGCCGTCGGCGATCATCGGCCAGACGTTGGCCACCACCTCGGCGACGATCTCGCTCTTGCCGCCGGGGCCACTGACCGGGCGCGACCGTAGCGCCGTGGCGATGACGCCGGCGCGCTTGCCGAGCAGCTTGCCGATGTTGAGTTCGGCCTTCACGCCGCCCTGCAGCCCGATGATGACCAACCGACCCCCGCTGGCGAGGGCGTCGACGTTGCGGTCGAGGTATTTGGCGCCCATGATGTCGAGGATCACGTCGGCGCCACCTTCGCTGCGTACCCGCTCCACGAAGTCCTCGTCGCGGTAATTGATGGTGATCTCGGCGCCCAGCTCGGTGCACAGGTCGAGTTTGTTTCGTGCCCCGGCGGTGACGGCCACCGTGGCGCCGAGCGCGCGTGCCACCTGGATGCCGTGCGTGCCGATGCCGCTGGCGCCGCCGTGGATCAGTAGCAGCCGACCGGCCGACAGCTGCGCGGTCATCATCAGGTTCGACCACACCGTGCACGCGACTTCCGGCAGTCCGGCGGCGTGATGCAACGGCACTTCGCCTGGAATCGGCATCACCTGGCCGGCCGGGACGGCGACAAATTCCGCGTAACCGCCGCCTGCCAGCAAAGCACAGACTTGTTGCCCGACGGCCCACTGGGCGACTCCGGCACCGACCTCGGCGATGGTCCCGGACACCTCGAGACCGAGGGTTTGGCTGGCCCCAGGAGGGGGTGGGTAGTTGCCCGCGGCCTGCAGTAGGTCGGCGCGGTTGACACCAGCCGCACTCACCTTGATGAGGACTTCACCGTCGCCAGGCTTGATGTCGGGGATTTCCTGCCAGGTGAGCTGATCGGCTGCTTCGGCCACGATCGCACGCATTGGGACAACGCTACTACGGACTGAATTCAGTGTGGATTCCCGCCCACAGCAATGCTTGCCTGCTTTACCATAGCGAAATGGAGGGGATGATTGCCGGGCGTACCGCCAGTGACATGCCTGGTTTGGATATCGCTGAGCAGAGGTCGTGGCAAAACTTCCTCGACTCAGCGTTGAGGATGTACGCGACCCTTAATCGGGCGCTGGTGGATGCGCATCATCTGACGCTCAATGACGTGCGGCTGCTCGACATTTTGGACAAGTCCACGACCGGCTCGGCGCGCATGGGGGACCTTGCCGACGCGCTGATGTCATTGCCGAGCCGGGTGACCCGGCAGATCCGGCGCTTGGAATTGCAGGGCCTGGTGCGCCGCGGTGCCAGCCCCGACGACGGCCGAGGCGTGCTGGCCTCGATCACCGAGGAAGGGCGTTCCGCCGTGGCCGA
>JBKOYU010000191.1:0-3258 GCA_046725575.1 Actinomycetota bacterium
GTGTATGCTCGTCTCATGACTACTCGACAGCTCGGACGCACCGACATTCACGTTTCCCCGATCGGCCTCGGTGCCGCGCAGTTCGCCGGCAAGTGCTGGATTTCGGCTTTGACGCCGACCATTCCGCAGGAGCACGTGGACACGATCATCAAGACGGCGCTGGACGGCGGCATCACGTGGTTCGACACCTCCGAGATGTACGGCGGCGGCACATCGGAACGGGCGCTGGCCGGCGGACTCACGCACGCGGGCATCACGCCGGGAGAGGTCACCGTGGCGACCAAGTGGCTGCCGTTGGGACGCACCGCGCGCAATATCGAGCGCACCATTGGCAAGCGGCTCGAGGCGTTGGAGCCCTTCCCCATCGACCTGCACCAGATCCACCTCAACCGGGGTGGCTTCTCGTCGGTGCGGGCGCAGATGCGCGCCATGGCCCGACTGGTCCAGGCGGGCAAGATCCGCGCAGTCGGCGTCAGCAACTTCACCACACGGCAAATGGAAACCGCGCACCACGAACTCGCCAAGTTCGGAATACCGTTGGCCAGCAATGAAGTTCAAATCAACCTGCTGCACCGCAAGATCGAAACCAACGGAATGCTCGACGCCGCCCGACGGCTCGGCGTCTCGCTGCTGGCGTACTCATCGCTGCGCCAGGGCATCCTGACCGGCAAATACCACGCCGACCGCAGCCTGATCCAAGGCGTCCACCCCCTGCGCCGCAAGGTCATGGGTCTGAACCCGCAGGGTCTCGATCGCACCCAACCGTTGATCGATGCCATGCGCGACATCGCCGCCGAGCATCAGGCAACCGTGGGCCAGGTGGCGCTGGCCTGGCTGATCGGCTATTACGGCGACACTGTCATCCCGATCGCCGGCGCCTCCAAGCCCCACCACGCCGAACAGGCCGCGGGTGCACTGAAGGTGCAGCTGTCGGCGGACGAGCTGGAACGGCTCGCTGGCCTGTCGCAACACGTGACCGGCTGACTTCGGCGGAACACCAAGCAGATTGGGCGATGGAGTGCGCTCAGGGCCGCAGCAGAACCTTGATCGCTCGGCGTTGGTCCATCGCCCGATATCCCTCGGCGGCCTGGTCGATCGGTAGTTCGAGGTCGAACACCTTGCCGGGGTTGATCTTTCGATTCCAGATCAGGTCGATCAGCTCGGGCAGGAACCGTCGCACTGGGGCGGGGCCGCCGTGGAGGTGAACGTGAGACATGAAGATGTCGTCGCCGTTCAGCTCGACGTCGTGCAGCACACCGACGTAGCCGATATGGCCGCCGGGCCGGGTGGCACCAAGGGCCTGCATCATCGACTCCTGGGTGCCGACCGCCTCCACGACCGAGTGCGCGCCGATCCCGTTGGTCAGGTCCTTGATCTTGGCTACGCCATCGTCACCACGTTCTTCGACGATGTCGGTGGCACCGAACTCCAGCGCGAGCTGCTGACGGGACTTGTGGCGGCTCATCGCGATAATCCGCTCCGCCCCAAGCTGTTTGGCGGCCAGCACCGCCATCAGTCCGACGGCGCCATCACCGACGACCGCCACCGTCTTGCCGGGACCGGCCTCGGCCGCCACAGCACCGAACCATCCGGTGCCCAGTACGTCGGAGGCGGCCAGGAAGCTGGGCACCAGGTCGTCGGAAGGGATGTCGGGGGTGGCCACCAAAGTGCCATCGGCCAGCGGCACCCGCATCCGCTGCGCCTGGGCCCGACCGGTGGTGCCGAGCACCTCGCGATTGACGCACGAGGTCTGGTAGCCGGCCTGGCAGATCTCGCAGGTGTTGTCCGAGGCGAAAAACGAGCCGACGACGAACTGGCCGGGTTTGATCGTGGTCACCGCATCGCCGACTTCCTCGACGATGCCGACGTACTCATGACCCATGTGAAAAGGCTCGGCAATCTCGTCCGCGCCGCGGTAAGGCCAGAGGTCCGACCCACAGATACAGGTGGACGACAGCCGGATGAGCGCGTCGGTCGGCTTCACGATCTTGGGTTCCTCGACGTCCTCGACCCGGACGTCACCGGGGGCATACATCACGACACCACGCATGAAGACCTCCTACAAACTGGCTGTACATGACTAGGAAACCGCGTTCTGAGCCGATGTGGGAGTGCCTGATGAGAGGTGTATTGACAAGGCATCCCACGCGCGACGAACCGCGCCTACCGTGGTTGACGTGGACAATCGCGCCGAGGTCCGCGAGTTCTTGGTCTCGCGGCGTGCCAAGATCACCCCGCAACAGGCGGGCCTACCCGTCGTCGGTACTCGCCGGGTGCCGGGACTGCGTCGCGGCGAGGTCGCCGCGCTCGCCGGCGTCAGCATCGAGTACTACAGCAAGCTTGAACGCGGCGCTCTGGCTGGCGTCTCATCTTCGGTGCTCGACGCGATCGCCCGCGCCCTCCAACTCGACGACGCCGAACGGGCACACCTGTTCCACCTCGCGCACGCCGCCGACGGCACCAGCGCCGGCATGCGTCCCCGACGACGTCCGCCAAAACGCTGGATACCCCGGCCCAGCCTGCAATGGGTACTCGACAAGTTCACCGCACCCGCGATCGTGCGCAACGGCCGCATGGACCTGCTCGCCGTCAACCATCTCGGCCGAGGCATGCACTCCTCTATGTACGACAGGTGCACCACCGAATACCCGAACTTCGCCCGCTACACCTTCCTCGACGAGGACTCCCACCGCTTTTACCCCGACTGGGACGGAGCCGCCGACATCTGCGTGTCAATTCTGCGCACCGAAGCCGGCCGCGACCCGTTCGACAACTTGATGCATGACCTGGTCGGCGAATTGTCCACGCGCAGCGAGGATTTCCGCCGTCGGTGGAGCGCACACGACGTCCGCGCCCACGGCGCCGGACTCAAATACTTCCACCATCAAGTCGTCGGCAACCTCGAGCTCGCCTACGAAAGCGTCGACATGGTTTCCGAACCCGGACTCACGCTCACCTTCTACGTCGCGGAGCCCGCCTCGCCGACCGCGCATGCCCTCGACCTTCTGGCCTCGTGGACGGCCAGTCAGATGGAAGACTGGTCGCCGGCAGAGCCCGCGCGGTAAGACGATGCATTCACGGCTGGTCGGACTGGTCCAAGTCGCGCTGGGCATGCTCCTGCTGGCAGCGTGCGGCTCCGCTCCAGACAACGCCGACTCGCCCACTTCGTCTCCGGGCGCTTCGACACCCACCGAGGAATCCCCTACCTCAGCCACAGGGACCCCCATCCGCATCACCATCGGCGACACGGTGCTGACC
>JBKOYU010000299.1:0-4740 GCA_046725575.1 Actinomycetota bacterium
GTCTACGTCACTGACGACCACAACAACCGGGTAGTCAAGTCGGCGGCCGGGTCGACCACCCAGACAGTGCTGCCGTTCACCGGCCTCAGCGGCCCGGATGGCGTGGCAGTGGATGCGGCTGGCGCCGTCTACGTCGCCGACTACCTCAATAGTCGGGTGGTCAAGTTGGCGGCCGGGTCGACCACCCAGACGGTGCTGCCGTTCACCCACCTCGGGCTCCCACGCGGTGTCGCGGTAGACGGCGCGGGCGCCGTCTATGTCGCCGATTTCGGCAGCAAGCGGGTGGTGACGTTGGCGGCCGGGTCAGACACCCAGTCCGTGTTGCCGTTCGACGGCCTTCAGGGGCCCGTCGGGGTGGCGGTGGACACCGCTGGAAGGGTTTCTGTCACAGACTATTTCAATGACGCGGCGGTGTCGTTGGCGGCCGGATCGTGCACCCAGACGGTGCTGCCGTTCACCGGCCTTACCGGCCCCCAGAGTGCGGCGGTGGACACCGCCGGAAGCGTGTACGTGGTCGACGGCGCCAACAACAGAGTGGTGAAGCTCGCACCGGCGGAGTCAGCGGCGCCGCCAGCGTGCGCCCAGACGGTGCTGCCGTTCACCGGCCTCGGCGATCCGTGGGCGGTGGCGGTGGACCCCGCTGGCAATGTCTACGTCGCCGACCAGCACGACGACAGCAACCGTAATCGGGTGGCCAAGTTGGCGGCCGGGTCGCACACACAACACAGCCTGCAGTTGGCCGGTGACGACTTCTCGCCAAGGAGCGTGGCGGTGGACAGCGCAGGCAATCTGTACGTCGTCGACCAGCACAGCGACCGAGTGCTAAAGGTGGTGCCAGGGGCTAAAACCTGGACTGTGCTGCCGTTTTCCGGTAGTCCTCAGGGGGTGGCTGTCGACACCGCTGGCGACGTGTTCGTCACCGACAGCCTCAACAATCGCGTGGTGAAGTTGGCTGCCGGGTCGAACACCCACACCGTCCTGCCCTTTACCGGCCTCCAGAGTCCCGACGGCGTTGCGGTGGACGCCGCCGGCAACGTCTACGTTGCCGACAGCTCCGATCACCGGGGGGTCAAGCTCGCGGCCGGGTCGAACACCCAAACCGTCCTGCCGTTCACCGCCCTCACCGGACCATACGTCGTCAACTCGCACGGCCTGGCGGTGGACACCGCCGGCAACGTCTACATCGCCGACGGCAACAACAAAAGGGTGCTGAAGCTTGCGGCCGGATCGAACACCCAAACCGTCCTGCCGTTCACAGGCCTCGGCGATCCGTCTGCGGTGGCAGTGGATGCGGCAGGCAACGTCTACGTCGCCGACCGCGACAACTACCAGGTGGTGAAGCTCGCTGCGGGCTGACGTCCCGCACATGTGGAGCCCTTGTCAGGGATTGAACTGACGCGCACATCCGCGTCAAAGGGGTACGCGTCGAGCGTGTCGAGCTCGGCGTGGACGGAACGCGCGTCGTGCACGTCGCGACAGCCGAGGAGTCGGCGGCGGCGTGCCCGTCGTGTGGGGTGTTCTCGACCTCGGTGAAGGCCCGAGTGACACCGACAGCAGCACCGGTCGCTTCTTCCGCATCTCGCGGAAGTCCCACAAGCTGGGGTGATGACGGTGACACTGATGGGCGCGATCAATAATCACCTCAACCGAGGGGGACCCGATATGTGCGCCGAGGTTTCGCACCGGCGGATGCTGCTTCAGTCCCGGGCCGTCAAGCTGATTGGCCTTCTGCCCGCCGTCGCAGTGGCCGCCTGTGCGCACACAACAGATGCGCACACAACAGAGATGTCCAAAACCAGTCCGGCGACCACAGTGCCCACGCCCGGCAGGGGCGCGGTCACGTTCGAGTACTTGCAGCGCGCGCCCGTGCCGGCGCTGTGCGAGCACGATCCAGGCCAACTGAGAAACGGGGAACTGCCGCCACAAGAGGGGCGCCCCGGAAACGTCGAGATCGCATTGAACTACAACACCGCCGCCTACAAGGTGGCGTTTGGCGACCTGACGGGCGGCGGGGGCGACGCCGCTATGGTCATCCACTGCAATGCCGGTGGGGTTGGGTGGCCGGAGACGGTGCAGCTCTATACGGCGGGCCCGCAGCTCGCAACCGCCGGGCCCACGCGGCTGGGGGGAATCGACCTCGGCGACCTTACCCACGGCGGCAGGGAAATCGTGACCAATCTGTCCATCTCGGACGGTGTCGCACATGTGACGTGGATGGCCAACGGTCCGAATGACGGAATGTGTTGTCCGACCGTGAAGATGATGGCCGACCTGCGTTGGGACGGTTCCACAGTAGTTGCCCAGAACGTGCGCCGAGTCAACTAACCGTCCCAGGCGCTCCCACCGACGGGTCGAACCCTCCACATCGGTGAACAGAAAGCCACCACATCCGAAGGCGCATCGCCTCACTCTGGTGAACAGTCGTCGGCGCTACTTCGGAGCGTGTCCCGATCCGCGTGGATTTTCGGTGACGATCCATGGTGAATTCTAGGCGGCGGCACCGACAGTGTCGGTGTCGGTGTCGGTGACGGTTTCGGGCTGGGCGTGTCGGTGCAGGGCGGCGACGAGCTGGGGCATCTGTTTGTAGCCCTTGATGCGGCGGAAGGATCGTTCGGCGTTGAGCATGCCGGCGGCGGTCCAGCGCAGCACCATTTGGCCGTCGCGCCAACGGGTGACGTTGCGGTTGGTGGTCCGGGCGATGGAGATCATCGACTCGATCGGGTTGCTCGTGGTGAGCGTTTTGGCCAGCCGGCCGTCGATGCCGAGGCGGGCGACGGTGAACATCTCGTCCAGGCCTTCGCGCAGCAACGCGGCCGCACGGGGGTGGGTCTTATCCAGTTGCGCGGCAAGGTGTTTGGCGTTGCACAGCCCTTGGTCGGGATGGGGATGACCGAACGCCTTGACCAGCTTGGCGTCCACCCACGCCTTGTCCTTGTCGGGCAGGTGGTCGGCGACGTTTCTCCGCTTGTGCAACGTACAGCGCTGGATGAGGGCCTTGGCGCCGAACACCTCACGCACCGCCGCCGAGAGCGCCTTGGCGCCGTCGAGGACCACCAGCAACCCGTCGTCGAAAGCCAGGCCGCGCTCGACCAGGTCGGCCAACAGCGCGCGCACCACGGTCTTGTTCTCCGTGGAACCGTCCCACAACCCGACCGGCTTCTTGGTGCCGTCGGTAGCCGACTAACACGACGTCGCACGAATTGGTCAAATCAGGGCAGATGTGCACTCGCGGCCACGTTTGTGCCCGAGTTCTACACTGACGCTATAGCTTTGGCCAGTGAAACCGCAGGTCACACGCGACCAAGGGCATGATTGCCAGCCGAACGCTGCTGATGAGCAGAAGGGCTTGGTCTATACGAATACTCGAATCGATTCGATTATCTGTTGGTAGACACCATAACTGGGCTTTTCGCGAGCTAGAGCAACACTAGAACCGTTGATGCTCACTGAATCCCGGCGCTGACACCCACCTTGTGACCCGAGATTGCTTGAAGAGATGCACTACTCGGCTCCTGGAGACAGGTTCCAACCCTTGCTTGAGCAGTTTGGGCACAGTCGCTTTCGTCGTCGTTCAGCCGCGCGTCGGTACATCCCTTATCATGGCCTGTGCGCCAGCCGCATCGCCCGTGGTGAGCTGAGGGGCTAGTCAAAGTGCAAGCTGAACGCCGCCGTCGTCGAACCTGCCTACCTACTGGCCTACGACTGCGCGGCGAATCGGAGTTCGTCGTGGACCCTCGCGGCCTGTCGGAGGAGAACTTGCGGGCCGTCGGCTGAGCACAGGCGACGAATCGGGCCATCTGGCACTACCGGTGGGGAGGGCGCTCGGTGACCGAGGACCGGATCCGCTTGTGCTCGATGGGCGGTCGAACCCGCTCGTCGGCGTTGTCGACGGAATCATTTCGACCGGTTATCGGATGTCCTTGACAGCGGCTAACGGTCGTCTCCGCGAGCGGCAGCGCCCGGGCGAGTCGCTGCTCGGTGACGAAGCAGTAGCCGCAATGTGTGCGCTCCATTAGTGCTGAATCGGTGAAACGATAACGATAGGGAAATGATGAACGTCGGTGACCTGTATACGGGGATCCTGAGCCTGTTGCAGTCGCACCTCGACGATCCCGAGTTGCCGCACCCAGGGCCGGGCTGGCGACTTCATTGAAGACGGCTGCACGCTGCTGCACCCGGTCGACCAAGCCCATGCCACCGCGAAGGTACCGAAATGGCAGAGGTCGGGGTCGCTAGACGGTGTAGGTGGGCGTCGGAGCAGCCACCGCCGGACCAGCCGGTGAGCACATCTCGTTTCGTCTTCGCCGGTGTCGCCGTGAGTGTCACGCTGGTGCCGGGGGTAGCTTGCCGAGCACTCCGAACCGCCGCTAGCGGGGTTGGTGCTATTGACTGGTGGGCGGCCGCTACGAGATGGCACCGCCGCCGAAGGCGGTAGTGCCTTTGGGAGTGCCGAGCCCCGTCGGCCCGTCATATCCTCCCGCGGCCGTGCAGAGGTAGCTTCCTTTCTTGCAGTGCCCGTTCGACCCCGCCGTGACGTCGTTCAAGGCGGTTGCCTGCGAATAGACATCGGCTGCGTTGTTCGCCGGACCGCCGTTGATCGCGTAGGCGGCAGCGATGATCGGTGCGCCTACGCTCGTCCCGCCAAAGACGTACCACGAGCAATCACCGGCGGCTGGTGGGTCGCAACTGCCGCCCGTTGTCCCAGGCGCAGTCCAGTTCACCCAGACCCCGGTTTTTGGA
>JBKOYU010000336.1:0-3583 GCA_046725575.1 Actinomycetota bacterium
GGTACTCGCCGTTGAAGTCCGCGCTGGAGGCGTTCGTCGCCAAAACGCAGGAGCATGTGTCGGGCGAGATTCGGATGGTGTTGCACGGCGGGCACATTGCGGTCAACGGGCGGCGCAGCTCCGAGTCGCTGTACGACTTCAACCTCGCCACCTACGACGAGGGCGACACCTTCGACCAGTCGGCGGCGAAGGGCTTCGTGCATGTACACGGCCTGTCGTCGAAGATCTCGGCGCGACGGGACCTCGCCGGCCAGTGAGCACCAACGAAGGCTCGCTGTGGGGCGGCCGGTTCGCCGACGGTCCATCCGATGCCCTTGCCGCGCTGAGCAAGTCGACGCACTTCGACTGGGTGCTCGCGCCGTACGACGTCGCTGCGTCGAAGGCCCACACGCAGGTCTTGTTTCGCGCCGGGCTGCTGACCGAGGAGCAGCGCGACGGCTTGCTCGCCGGACTGGACAGCCTGGCCGAAGACGTCGCTGACGGCAGCTTCGGGCCGCTGGTGACCGACGAGGACGTGCATGGCGCGCTGGAGCGCGGCCTGATCGACCGGGTTGGCGACGATCTTGGCGGCCGCCTGCGCGCGGGACGGTCGCGAAACGATCAGGTGGCCACGCTGTTTCGGCTGTGGCTGCGCGACGCCGTGCGCCGGGTAGCCGACGGTGTGCTCGAGGTCGTCGGTGCGCTGGCCACCCAGGCCGCGGCGCACCCGACGGCGATCATGCCGGGCAAGACGCATCTACAGTCGGCGCAGCCGGTGCTGCTCGCACATCATCTGCTGGCACACGCGCATCCGCTGTTACGCGACGTAGACCGGATCGCCGATTTCGACAAGCGAGCGGCGGTGTCGCCGTACGGCTCTGGTGCGTTGGCGGGATCGTCGCTGGGCCTCGATCCCGACGCTATCGCCGAGGATCTCGGCTTCGAAGCGGCGGCCGACAATTCGATCGACGCGACGGCGTCCCGCGACTTCGCCGCAGAAGCGGCCTTTGTGCTGTCGATGATCGGCGTCGATCTGTCCCGGCTGGCCGAGGACATAATTCTTTGGAGCACAACCGAATTCGGGTACGTCACGCTGCACGACTCGTGGTCGACGGGCAGCTCGATCATGCCGCAGAAGAAGAATCCCGACATCGCGGAGTTGGCGCGCGGCAAGTCGGGCAGGCTGATCGGCAATCTCACCGGGCTGCTGGCCACGCTCAAGGCGCAGCCGCTGGCGTACAACCGGGATCTGCAAGAGGACAAGGAGCCGGTGTTCGACTCGGTGGCGCAGCTCGAGCTGCTGCTGCCGGCGATGGCCGGCCTCGTCGGCACGCTGCGCTTCGACGTCGACCGGATGGCCGAGCTGGCCCCGCTGGGCTACACCTTGGCCACCGATGTCGCGGAATGGCTGGTGCGCAGGGGAGTGCCGTTCCGGGTGGCGCACGAGGCGGCAGGTGCGGCGGTGCGTGCCGCCGAGGCGCGCGGCGTCGGGCTGGAGGACCTCGACGACGCCGAGCTCGCCGCGATCCACCCGGAGCTAACGGGGCAAGTGCGCGAGGTGCTCACCATCGACGGGTCGGTCAACTCCCGCGACGCCCGAGGCGGCACCGCCCCGATTCAGGTGGCCAAACAACTCGGCGTCGTGCGCGACACCGCGGACAAGCTGCGACTGCGCCTGCGGCGCTAGAGGCCGCGTCCACCAGCCCGCAGCCGCAGCGATTCAGCGCTTCCCCGCGAGAAGCTCATTGAGCCGACCGCGTGTCTTGACCCCCTCCAAAGTTGGTTTATATATTCAAGTCAGCTACTGAAAATAAAGCAGATGGAAGAAGTCGAGGGCAACGGTGACTACGAGGTCCTATGGCCAGTACTGCGGTCTGGCTCGAGCGCTCGACGTCGTGGGTGGACGCTGGAGCCTGCTGATTGTGCGTGAGCTCCTGGTCGGTCCGGCTCGTTACCGCGAGCTCCTGGCCGGTCTACCCGGGATTGCCACGAACCTGCTGGCCGAGCGCTTGCGCGATCTGGAGGAAGCCGGTGTGGTCCAGCGCCAGCTCGCCACCAACGGCAACGGCGTCGTCTACGCGCTGACGCCCTGGGGAAGCGAACTTCGTGGTGCCATCGATGTCCTGGTGAACTGGAGCACGCCGCTGATGGTTTCCGGTCCGCGTGGCGACAGCTTCCAGGCACATTGGTTGGTGGTGGCGCTGCAGGCGCTGTTGCGCGGCAAGCGGTCCGAGGTGCCGAGGACCGTCGGCGTGGAGGTCGACGGCACGATGGTGACGGTGCACGTCGATCAAACGGGTCCACAGGTCGCGCTTGATGGCGATCGACAAGTCGAGACCGTCCTTCGTGCGGAACCGGCGGTGGTGCTGGGCCTGGCGGCAGGAGCGCTGACCGTCGAGCAGGCAATTGCCGCAGGGGTCGTCCGCGGCGATAAGAACCAGCTCGCCGCCGTGTTCGGGCCAAGCTTAGGGAGCCGGCAGACATGAGCCGGCTGCTCGACGAGATCCTCACCGCCCATGGCGGCCTTGAACGATGGCGTGCCGTGACCGCCCTCACCGCCCACGGCAGATTCGGCGGTCTCCTGCGCTCGCGCTTCCCCGGAAACCGAATGGCCAATGTGGCCGTGCGGGTGCAGCTGGCAGAACCGCACGCCATCTTTCACGGCTTCCCACAAGAGGACCAGCAAGCGGTGTTCGATCGAGGCGACGTACGGATCGAGACCCGCGATGGCGAACTGATCGACGCCCGGCGTAACGCCCGCGCCGCCTTCGCTGGCCTCAGCGGACTCCGTCGCGACCTTCGCTGGGATGCTCTCGATGCGGCGTACTTCGCCGGATACGCGTGGTGGAACTACCTCTCGACGCCCATGCTTCTGACGCGCGAAGGAGTCACCATCGCCGAAGGCGATTCCTGGCCGGAGGCAGGTGAGCAGTGGCGACGCCTCGAGGTCAGCTTCCCTCCGGACATCCACACCCACTCCCAACGACAGACCTTCTACGTGGACGCTGCCGGCCTGATACGCCGGCACGACTACGTTGCCCAGCCAATCGGTCGGTGGGCGCGCGCCGCCCATTACTGCGACAATCATCGACACTTCGGCGGACTCGTCTTTCCCACACGCCGCCGGGCGCGCCCACGAGGAACCGGCGGCCGGTCTCTCCGCAGTCCGATCCTCGTCGCACTCGACATCGACCAAATCGAGATCGAGACATGACCGAAGCGCGCCGCAACGGAACGCAGAGAGCAGCATCCCGGCGCGCGCCGGTCATGCTCCTTGCTCAGCAGAGACAACGCAACTACTGATTTCGCATGGCATTTCGACCGCACTAATCGGATGTTCACTCACGAAAGAGGGGTTCCAATGTCTGTCTCCGGCCCTGCCGCCCCTTCCGCCTCGCCGGTCTCAACAGCCCTCGCCGCCCTGTGCGCCGCCGGGGAAATCGGCGACGCAGATGCAGTTGCCGAGCTCTTGGCGCCCGACGTCGTCTTTCACTCCCCAATGACAGAGCGGATACGGTTCGAGGGCAAGGACGAGGTCGCGGCACTGCACCGCGACATCTTCGCCGTCCTCGAGGACATCGACACCACCGAACCGCTGGCGCTC
>JBKOYU010000894.1:0-5250 GCA_046725575.1 Actinomycetota bacterium
GGCGGTGTACTACGCGGATATCGAGGGCTTGCCGTGCCGAGAGATCGCCGAAATCATGCAGACCCCGGGTGGAACCGTCGGCTCGCGAATACATCGCGGACGCCGCCGGTTGCGCCAGCTGCTGGCCAGCCCCGCTGACACGCTCGCATGAGACTTGGCCGCTCGCCGTCTGCTCATGTAGGCGCTGAACCGTCGCAGTCAATTGCGAGAGCTCGTCGCCACCGGGCGCCGCGCGGAGCAGGTGGCGAACTGCGCGATACGATCGTCAACGCCGCAAACGAATTGTTGATCGAGACCGGATGCGCGAAAGCGGTCTCGGTTCGCTCGGTTGCTGAGCGGGCCGGGGTGACCTCGCCGTCTATCTATCTACATTTCGCCGATAAGGAAGCATTGCTGGACGCAGTCTGCGCTCAGCATTTCCAGAAGCTCGACGGACACATGCAGTCCGCGGCCGCTGCGTGCACCACCACAGTGGGGGTGCTGCACGCCCTCGGAATGGCCTATGTCCGCTTCGCTCTGAACTCCCCAGTGCTCTACCGGATCGCGACAATGGGGGAGCCGCACTCGCCCAGTGATGTTGACACCGTCTTAGCCAACTCCGCGTTCGTCCACCTGCGCGCAGTAGTCCAAACGATGATCGACGACGGCATCTACCCGCCGCGGGACGCAAACAAAATGGCTTTTGAACTGTGGACGGTTGTCCACGGTGTCGCGGCGCTGTTCATCGCCAAACCGTACTGGTTGCGAGACGATGTCGAGGAACTGACCGATAGAGTCCTTCGCGCCATGTGCTGTGGCCAAATCTTCACGGGCATAACTGAATACGATATGCCCGTGACCGATGCGATCGCTCATCTCATGAGCCCGAAGAGTCCGGACTAATCATCGCTGTTCGCGCACATACCTCAGAACGCGGACTCGGGCAGGTTCATGATCTCGTCGTCGAGGATTTCGATGATGCCGCGCAGCGCCGCGAGGTTCGGCAGCATGTTCGCGGCGAAGAATGTCGCGGTGGCGATCTTGCCTCGGTAGAACGCCTCATCGCCCTTCGACGGATCGGAGAGCGCGGCGTGAGCCACGTTGGCCTGCACCAGTAGGCGCCAGCCGATGAGCAGGTCCCCGACGGCGAGGAGGAACCTGACCGAGGCGAGGCCCACTTTGTAGATCTCCGTGGGCTGTTCGGCGGCCGCCATGAGGTAGCCAGTCAGCGTGGCCGTCATCGCCTGGACGTGTTCCAGCGCGGTGCGCAGTTGGCCGGCCTGGGTTTTCAGCCCCTCGTCGCAGGTGTCGATGGTGCGGCTGATCTGTGCCGCCACGTGTGCCAGCGCCTCGCCGCGGTCGCGAACGATCTTGCGGAAGAACAAATCCAACGCCTGGATCGCCGTAGTGCCCTCGTACAGGGAGTCGATCTTGGCGTCGCGGATGTACTGCTCGATCGGGTAGTCCTGCAGGAATCCAGAACCGCCGAAGGTCTGCAGCGACTCGGTCAGGAGTTCATAGGCGCGTTCGGAGCCCGCCCCCTTGACCACCGGCAACAGCAGGTCGCCGACGCGGTGCGCCATCGAGGGGTCGGCGCTCGAAACCTGTTGAGCGACATCGTCGTTCTGGTGTGCAGCGGCGTACAGGTACAGCGCGCGCAGACCCTCGGCGTACGTCTTCTGTGTCATCAGGCTGCGCCGAACGTCCGGGTGGTGGATGATCGTCACCCGCGGCGCCGTCTTGTCGGTCATCTGGGTCATATCGGCGCCCTGCACCCGCGCCTTCGCGAACGCCAGCGCGTTGAGGTAGCCGGTGGACAACGTGCCGGCCGCCTTGACACCGATCGTCATCCGCGCGTTCTCGATGACCGTAAACATCTGCGCAATGCCGTTGTGGACATCTCCCACCAAATACCCGACGGCAGGGATGCCGTGCGCGCCGAACGTCAATTCGCATGTGGGGGAGGACTTCAGGCCCATCTTGTGTTCCAGCCCGGTCGCGAAGACGCCGTTGCGGGGACCGAGCTCCAGCGTGTCGGGGTCGAACAGATACTTCGGCACGTAGAACAGGCTCAGACCCTTGGTGCCGGGCCCAGCCCCTTCGGGCCGGGCGAGCACCAGGTGGAAGATGTTCTCCGCGGTATCGCCGACATCGCCGCCGGAGATGAACCGCTTCACACCCTCGATGTGCCACGTTCCGTCGGGTTGAGCGATGGCCTTCGCCCGGCCGGCGCCGACATCGGAGCCGGCATCCGGCTCGGTCAGCACCATGGTCGCTGCCCAACCCCGCTCCATAGCCATTGCCGCCCAACGCTTCTGCTGCTCGTTGCCTTCGGCCGCAAGGGCGAGGGCCATCGCCGGACCCAACGCCCACCAGAAGCCCGCCGATGGATTCGCACATAGCAGCATTTCGTTGATCGCCCACGCTAGCGGCGCCGGTGCGGGCACCCCGCCGATCTCCTCGGCGAGGCCGATCCGCCACCACTCGGCGTCCTTCACTGCCTGCACCGACTTGGCCAATTCGGCCGGCACGCTGATGGTGTGTCGATCAGGGTCGAAGACCGGCGGATTGCGATCAGCCGCGGCGAACGACTCGGCCACCGGACCCTCCGCAAGGCGCGCGACCTCGTCGAGCATTGTGCGCACCGTGTCGGCATCGAGATCGCCGTAGCCGCCTGAAGCGAGAACGTCGCCGAGATTCAACACCTCGAACAAGTTGAACTCGATGTCACGGACATTGGCGATGTAGTGGCCCAACGCACTTCCCTCCGCTTAGCAAACTGAAGGAAGTGTGGCGGACCAGGGAAAACGTACGCAACCGTAGCCACGCGCAACCTACGGTGACGGAACCGTAGGGTGCGAGGTCACGCCGATATGCTGTGACGGGCGTCACACCTCGCAGCCGCAGTCCCGTGCTTGACCGGACGCCGGCAGCTCTGCAAGTACCTCGGCACGGGTCGCATCGAAGCTGAGATATCCCTTGATGGGCAGACATTCCGGTGGCGGGTCCTCGTAGCTCCACGCCACATCGTCGACGACGGTGTCGCCGACCACCGCCGCCCAGTACGTCGCGTAGCCCTTGTAGTTGCAATAGCTGCTCGTCTCGGTGCGCCGCAAAAGGTCCGTGTGGTCAACCGAGGGATCGACGTAGAGCCGAGGTTCCAGCGCGGTTTCGAACACGATCACGGTGTCCACCGTGTCGACGAGGGTGGCACCGGCGACGCTGACCTGCAGCCCACGCTTCGTCGGGCGGCAGTCGACGCGGTGGTAGGGGTTTGGCGGGTAGTGGACGAGTTGGCGGCCTTCCTCGAGCCAGGTGTCGACCGCGTCCCAGGGCACGTGGACGTATCCCGGCGCCTCCGGTTCGGGCTCGCGGGGTAGGTCGCTGACGTCGTCGGCTGGGAATGCATAGCTGAGCGGGTGATCGCGCCGGTGCACCATCAGTGCCCGCTCGGTGTCGATGACCGTCTGTCCGTTGCGGATGGCCTGAACGCGCCGCGGATGCGGCTCGACGAAGACGAGGTCGTCGGGCAACGGGGAGGAGAACCATACCGCAGGGCACTTGCTGAGCGGGTCGCGCTCGGCGAGGGCCGGCTGTACTCGGTCTGAAGCAGCTACCTGATCCAGCCACGGCGGCGGAGCCACCAGTCACGCACTACCGCGATGACGATGAGCAGGGCGAAGGCGATCAAGAACCCGTCCTCGACGTGGCCGACATGGTTGCCTCGCAACATCAGCAGCAAGAACGCGGCTGACAGCAGCCCGCCGATGTGGATCAGCCGGTAGCTCTCCTTCGACCAGCCCCATTCCGCAGACGGCACATCTTCGACGTCGACGCCGGTGTGTCGTTCCACCTCGGTGTTGGCCACGGCTGCTCCTCACGGTCGGCTGACTCTGCAGACATTCTGGCACAGGCCTACTACACGCGGCCGTACACCCGTGCACGCCTCGTTGGCCGTTTGCTGACATCGCGCATTGCTGCTGCCCGAAATTCGCGATAGAGAAGCAGGATGCAATTTTGGAGCGGCACACCGTTCATGAAAACCACGGAGATCGTCGCGGTGGCGCGGATGTTCGATGAGGCCGGCTACGACGGACTGATCTGTTCCGACCACCTCATCTACCCACGCGAGCTTTCCTCGCCCTATCCCGATTCGCCGACGGGCAGGCCCGGGTGGCCACCCGAAACCGCATGGCCGGATTCCTGGGTGCTCGGCATTACACAGGTGATGTCCGCGCCGTGGATGGGCCTGGACCTGCCGCCCGGCGGTCCCGAACGTTTCCGGGAGCCGATCGAGCGCTTCGCCGAAACGATCATCGCCAAGGTGCGGGGATGACCGGAAGCGCCGACTATCCGCGCGACATGGTCGGTTACGGGCGCAACCCGCCTGACCCGCGGTGGCCCGGTGGCGCGAAGATCGCCGTGCAGTTCGTCCTCAATTACGAGGAGGGCGCGGAGAACAGTGTGCTGCACGGTGATGCGGCGTCGGAGACGTTCCTCTCCGAAATCATTGGTGCACAGCCGTTTCCGAACCGGCACATGAGCATGGAGTCGCTCTACGAATACGGGTCGCGCGCCGGGCTGTGGCGCGTGCTGCGGGTCTTCGACCGGCGCGGGCTGCCGCTGACGATCTTCGGTGTGGCCATGGCGCTCGCGCGCAATCCACAGGCGGTCGCGGCGTTCTTGGAGCGCGGCGACGAGATCGCCTGCCACGGCCTGCGCTGGGTGAGCTATCAACTCGTCGAGCCCGAGGTCGAGCGCACCCATATCGCCGAGGCCGTGCGGCTGATGACCGAGCTGACCGGTGAGGCCCCGCTCGGGTGGTACACCGGCCGCGACTCGCCGCAGACCCGGCGACTCGTCGTCGAACACGGCGGGTTCCTGTACGACTCCGATTCCTACGCCGACGACCTGCCGTACTGGACGGCCGTCGACGGCACCGACCACCTCGTGGTGCCCTACACGCTGGACACCAACGACATGCGGTTCGCGATCCCGGGCGGATTTCCAAGCGGCGACGAGTTCTTCACGCATTTGCGCGATGCGTTCGACGTGCTCTACGCCGAAGGCGCGGCGGGCTCGCCGAAGATGCTGTCGATCGGGCTGCACTGCCGGCTGGTCGGCCGGCCGGCGCGCGTCGCCGCACTCGAACGCTTCCTCGATCACGTGCAGGCCCACGACAAGGTGTGGATCGCCCGCCGCATCGACATCGCACGACACTGGATTGCGCACTTCCCGCCCGGTTAGGCGGATATCGTTGGCTTCGTGGCT
>JBKOYU010000427.1:0-1956 GCA_046725575.1 Actinomycetota bacterium
CCCCATCGGCCAGCACGTTCTTAGGGGAGAAGTCGCCATGCACCAGACAGACCCGGCAATCGATGAGCTGGTCGGCCAACTCCATGAGCCCCTCGGCAAGATCGGGAAGGCGCTCAGCCACGGTCTTGTGAAACGGATCAATCCGCAGCGCGATAAAGGATTCGATATCGCCGAAGTCCCGAAACAGCGTGGCATCGCCGAAGGTTAAGCAATGCAACGTGGCGAGAACCTCACCCAGCCGTGCGGCTGTGAGAACGCTGCGCTGAGTCCCTCCGCCGAGCAACTCGGTTCTCCAATCGCCGAACCGCCGCGGCGCCCGTTCTTCGACAAGAACGAATCGATCGGCGTCCACCAAGGCCACCGGCGGGACACTGCCGGGCATGAGTCGTCCGGCAAGCCGCAGGGCGGCGGCTTCGGTCAGGATCCGAGCCGGCGAGGCATCCCACACCTGTGCCACCTTCAGGCGGGTCAGCGCCTGCTTGACCACCCACGATCCACCGGGGCTCTCCACGAAGAAGACGTCGGACGACACGCCGCCCTCGACAGTCTCGACAGACGCCGAATGTTTTCTGACAACCCCCTTTTCGGCGAGGTAGTCGAGGACGGAATCCGCCGTAAGTCTTCGGGGGTTAACAAGAGATTCGATCTGAGTCATCGCGACACGCTCCGGCTGACGCAGTGGATAGAGGATTGGTCGAGGACCGTGGGGTTGAATGTGTTCGCGGTCTGTTTTCCGCGAAAGCCGTTGGTATGCGGCCGATGTGGTGGACAGCCTCGACGGCGCCGGGCGGCTGGGCGTGCCAAGCGAAACCAATCTCGGTACTTAGCCGACATCGGTCAGATCAATCGCTCGGAGCCGTCCCGCTGGTATCGCCTCATCCCTCGCCAGCGGAAGCAGGTGCAGTTCACATGCCTTGATCTGAAGCGCCAAGAACTTGGAGAAGATTCGGCACTGAGCAAAGGACCCCGCGCTGAACCATAGGCCCGGCTGAGCCGTCCGCTTCCACATGTTGCGCAACTCGCCTTCCGCGTCGAATTCCCAAATCGGGCCGATCCGTTCGGCGACGTCGTCGCCGAACAGCTTGCGCACCAAGGCTTGCTGCGCGTGATATCCCGTCGCCAGCACGATGACGTCGACCGCCAGCGCGCCGCCGTCACCGAGGGCGATGCCATCACTGGTGAATTCCGCGATATCGGCGAATTGGATCACCTTCACCTGGCCGTCGACGATGAGATCTGAGCAGCCAACATTGAGATAGAAGCCTCCACCGTGGCGCAGGAATTTCCACTGCCATCCGGTGGAGTCCTCGCCGTAGTCCCAGCAGAACCCGGCGTCCTCAAGGCCAGCCAGCAATTCCCTGTCCTGCCGGCACCACTCGCGGGTGAGCAGCTGGTGGGACCGCCGCAGCGTCGGCGCGGCGATGGACACGGCAAGTAGGTCGCAATCCTCGGTTGAGAGCCCTTCGGAATACAGTGCGTATATGCGTCCGGCCGCGTCCGGGCCGACGCTCGTCACGGTAGTGGGACTGCGTTGCACCAGAACCACTTCCGCGCCGCAGGTGTACAGTTCCTGAGCGATGTCGTGGCTGCTGCTGCAGGGCCCGATCACCAGGACCGATTTACACGCGTAGGCGCTGCCGTCGACGAAGACACTGGAATGCAGCACCTCGCCGGCAAACTTCTTCAGTCCGGGAATGTTTGGGATGTTCGGGATGCCATTCACGCCGGTCGCCATGACGACATGCCGCGGGCCAAGTATCCGTTGCGAACCGTCCGCGCGGCGGATAGCCGCGTGCCAGTGGTGCCGGTCTTGATCGTATTCGCCGGCGATTAGCTCCGCACCGGTCCAGTAGTTGATCTCCATGCTGGCGACGTAGGCATCAAACCAGTCCGCCAGCTTGTCCTTCGGTATACACGTCGGCCAGGTGTCGGGGAACGGCATATACGGCAGATGGT
>JBKOYU010000058.1:0-4927 GCA_046725575.1 Actinomycetota bacterium
GATCGTCGGCAGCGTCAGATGTGTATAAGAGACAGTGCGCGGGCCGCGTGCGCCATCGCGAGCAGCCGATCGCGCCATGGCCCGACGGCCGCGGCGGCGGCGCGATCTACCGCGTCGGCCAACTCCGAATACGCGTCGACGAGCAGCAGTGTCAGCAGATCGTCGCGACTAGCCACGTAGCGGTACACCGCGGATGACACCATGCCGAGGTCGCGGGCGATGGCCCGCAGCGACAGCCCGGCCGCGCCCTCGGTGACCAGATGGCGCCGGCCGAGTTCAACGATCTGCGCCTCGATCTTCTCGCGCGTCTCCTGCCGCTTGCCCATGACGGTCAGTGTGACACGAAACGAGATCACTGCTCTTGATTTCTTTCGGTCGGCGTGCCAACCTGATCTGAGAGCACCGCTCTCGATTTGAGAGGAACCAAGATGACAGTCCGCTACGACGAACCCAACCTGGCCGCACGCGCGGGAAACGCGCTGATCCGGTGGCTGGCCGAAGCCGGGATCAGCATCGCCGGAACCCGCGCGCTACGGGTCCGGGGCCGCAAGTCCGGAAAGCTGCGCGGCGTCGTGATCAACCTGCTCACCGTCGACGGCCGCGACTATGTGGTCTCGCCGCGTGGCAACACGCAGTGGGCCCGCAACGCGCGTGCAGCGGGGGCCGTCGAGATGGGACCGCGGTGGCGCAGCCGGGAAGTGCGCATCGCGGAACTCGCCGACGACGCCAAGCCGCCGTTGCTGAAGCGTTATCTCGATCGGTGGTACTGGGAGGTCAAGGGTCACGTCGGAGGTTTGAGCCCGCAGTCGACCGACGACGAAATGCGCACGGCCGCACCGTCGATCCCGGTTTTCGAGCTTCTTCGCTAGGGCGCGGGCGGTGGGGCGACGCTACCCGCAGCCGCGGAGATGACGTCTTCGCGAGCCTGTTGACTGGCCACCTGCCAGGACACCGCCGCGGGGTACTCACCCCAGGTGCTGTTGAACATCCCGATGATCGCGGCCCTGCCGTCGGGGGTCAGGTTGTACACCGGCCCGCCGGAGTCGCCTTTCTGGCTCACGACGCCGTTGGCCATCGTGAACCAACCGTTGTTCACGGCCTGGATGGATCCGCAGCTCTCCCCCGTGATCACCCCGAAGTGACACACCGGCATGCCGACCACAGGCACGATGGCCGGGTCGGCGATTAGCTGCCGTCCGCCCGGCAGGATGTTGTTGACCGCGACGTCGGGGGCGAGGCTGATCGCCTCCCAGTCCGCAATCTGATGATTGGTGTCGATAGTCGCGCCATTCGGGGTGTTGTCGCGGAACAGCGTCTGACTGCCGATCGGATTGCCGTCCCTGTCGATGACCTGTCCGCTGCCCCTGCAGTGGCCCGCGGTGAACGCGATCCGCATTTGGGGGTCGACGTAACCCAGCGTGCAGACGTTGGTGCCTTGGCGAACCTCCATGCCGGGGAACACCAACACCCCCGGCGTGGCTTGCGCCGGCGCAGATGGCAACGCCAGCGCGACGATCGGGGCGGCCGCCGCTGCGAGCATGCGCAACCATAGTCGGCGCACTACGGCCTCCGATCTTCATGTGTCAAGGCTGTCCAGCGTACCGGTGAGCTGCGGTAACGGTACGCAATTGCTCATCGGACTACGATGCTGCGACGTTACACAGCCCTACCCGTAAAGCAGTGATGGCCCGGACCTTTCGGCCCGGCCATCATCGCGTTCGCCCTACGGGATCGTCAGCACCTGACCCGGATGAATGAGGTCGGGGTTGGAAATGCCGCTGGCGTTGGCGATCTCCTGGTATTTGCTGCCGTCGCCGTAGAAGCGTTCCGCGATCGCCCACAGCGTGTCGCCGAAGATGACGGTGTACGTGCGCGGAGCGGGCGACGGAGGTGGTGGCGGCGGCGCAGCTGCCGGTTCGGGCGCGGGCGGCGCAGGCTCTTCCGCGGCGACGGGGACCGCTTCGCCCGCCGGCTCCTCGGGCTCAGCAGGCGTGGACGGAGCAGGCGGTGCCTCATCGGTCTGCGTATTTGACGGCCATGCAGGTCCGTCGAACCCATACAGCACGAGGTTGCGGTCGTCCTGCAGGAGGAGCCGAACATCCTTGGCGCCCTTGGTATCGGTGTGCCAGACCGGTTTGTCCGGCGTGTAGAGCACGCAGTTGCCGTCCTTTTGCACTTCGAGGCGTTCGACGTCCTGCCCGTTGGTGTCCGTCGCCCACACCGCCTGGCCGCGGGCGGCCAGCACCAGGTTGCCGTCGTCCTGCAGTGTCAACGTGTACGCCCCGTTGCGTGACGTCAGCGATTGCCCGCGGTCGAGTTTCTCACCGTTCGTCAGTCTGTCGGTCATGTCGTTGACCCTACTGATCTTGGCTGTCGCCGTGGGCATTACGAGTCAGGAATCGAATCCGAGCCCCAACGCATCGAGCGTGCGCAGCAGAATGTTGCGACGCCCCGCCGAGTGGTCGGCCCGATCCAGCGACCATCGCGTCGCCTGAATACCGATGCTGGCCAGCGGCTCCGGCGGAAACGGCAACGGCCGCCTGCGCACCATCTCCAATTCGGTGCGCGCCGTGGGCTCGCCATCGAGGAGATCGAGACACACGTCGGCGGCAAACCGCGCCGCGCCGACGCCCAGTCCGGTGAACCCGTTGACGTAGGCCACCCGACCGTCGCGGGCCAGTCCCCAGTGCGCGCAGAACCGGGTGTTGGTGTCGATCGCGCCCGCCCATCGGTGCGTGAACCGGACATCATCGAGCGCAGGGAACGTGATGAAGAAGTGCGCTGCCAGCCGCCGATACGTGGCGGCCCGGTCTTCGTAGCGGTCGTCGACCTTGCGACCGAAGTGATAGACGGCGTCGTAGCCGCCCCACACGATCCGGTTGTCCATGGTCAGCCGGTAATAGTGAAATTGGTTGGCGCAGTCGCCGATTCCCTGCCTGTGCCGCCAGCCGATGCGGTCGAGTTGCGCGTCGGTGAGCGGCTCGGTGGCCAGCACGTAGTCGTACACCGGGACGGTGTGCAGTCGGTTGCGCCGCAGCAGGCTCGGAAAGACGTTCGTTGCGAGCACGGCATTGCGGCAGGTGAAGCTCGCCTCGCTCGACTGGATGTGCAGCGCGACGCCTGCGGAGTCCACGCGGTGCGCGTTGGTGTGCTCGTACATGCGGACGCCGGCGTCCCGGCAGGCGCGCGCCAGTTCGAACGCGAGCTTGGCCGGATGCACGATCGCACAGGTGTCGGGGTTGTACAGGCCCGCCAGGTAGGTCGGCGAATGAACCTCGTCGCGGACTTCGCGCAGTCCGAGCAGCTGCCCCTCGCCATGGGTCGCGGCGTCGGCCAGCCAGTCGACTTGATGTGGTTCGGTCGCCACCGACAGCATGCCGGTGCGCTGCCATTCGGCGTCGAGTCCGAGCCTCTCGATATCGGCCTGCATGCCGTCGAGGTTCTCCCGGCCCATCGCCTCGAGCGTGTCAATCTCGTTGGGCCAGCGTGCCTTTCCGTTCTCCAGGCCATGCGTCAGGCTGGCGTCGACAAAGCCGCCGTTGCGCCCCGACGCCGCCCAGCCGATCCGGTTGGCCTCAATCAGGACAATACGGCGATCCGGATTCCGCTGGGCGGCATGCAATGCGGTCCAAAGCCCCATGTAGCCTCCACCGACGACCAACAGATCGCAGATGATTGAGCCGGATGCCTGCGGGTACTCGGGGCGCGGGATGTCGAGCCACATCGAGCCGAAGGTGCTTGCCGCAAGGGCACGTTCGACAAGGCCAGGATCGACGTGGGCATCAAACACCGTCTCCACATCGCGGACACTACGGGGTGCGTGCGGATCGCGGCGTAAATCGGTTGCCGTCGCTGCGAAAATGAGGATGTGTTGCTGCTGATCTCTGGCGCCAGCGGGACCGATCAACGGGCGGGCACCGGTCTTCCGACGGCGCCGGTGAACCGGGCCAGCACGGGCCCGACCATGGCAAGGATGAACACGTAGGGCGTGGCGACCGCTTCGACGGCTTCGAATGACGTGCCGACCAGCCCGATGATGACCAACGAAAATTCACCGCGAGCAATCAGCGCGGTGCCCGCGCGCAGCCGACCGGGGCGGGCCACTCCCTCACGGCGAGCGGCGAATTGACCGGTCAACACCTTGGTCCCGGCGGTCACCACCGCCAGCGCCGCGGCCGCGGGCAGCATCGGAATCAGATCGGCGGGATCCACCGACACCCCGATGGCCAGGAAGAAGATCGCGGCGAACAAGTCACGCAGCGGGCTGAGGACCATTCGCGCGCGGTGCGCCGACTCACCGGTCAGGGTCAGGCCGACAAGGAACGCCCCGACCGCGGCGGAGGCGTGCACGAATTCGGCCAGCGCGGCGACGATCAACGTCAGACCGAGAATGCGCAGCAGCACCTGCTCGTTGTCCGGGTGCGCGACGATCCGACCGACGTGATGACCCCATCGGTAAGACGCGAAAAATGCCACGCTGAGCGCCGTGATGGCGATCGCCATGCCGAACACCGCCTGCAGCCAGGTGCCGCCCGCGGCCAACACGGCCAGCAGCGGCAGATAGGCCGCCATCGCGAAGTCCTCCAGCACAAGGATCGACAGCACCGCCGGGGTCTCCCTGTTGCCGAGCCTGCGCAGGTCGGACAGCAGCCGCGAGATCACACCCGACGATGAGATATACGTGACGCCGGCCAGGGCCAGGATGCCAACGCCGCCCAGGCCGAGCAGCCAGCCCGCGATCGCGCCCGGCACCGCATTGAGCAGCACGTCCACCCACGCCGACGGCATGTGGCGGCGCAGGCTGCTGGCGAACTCTCCGATGGAAAACTCAAGCCCGAGGGTGAGCAGTAGCAACACCACGCCGATCGACGCCCCGCTGCTGACGAACTGCGCAGCGGCAGGGATCGGCGCTATGCCACCTTCCCCG
>JBKOYU010001161.1:0-1340 GCA_046725575.1 Actinomycetota bacterium
CCTGGCACCGACGAGCCAGGTGCTCAAACGGTTGGGAACGGTGCTGCTGATCGTCGGCGGCCTCGGCGTTGCGGTGGCCGCGATGGCCGGTGGTGCGGTGGCACGCGCCGGGCTACGGCCGGTGGCCCGGCTTACTGAAGCCACCGAACGGGTGGCGCGCACCGACGACCTGAGACCTATTCCAGTGTTCGGCAGCGACGAACTCGCCCGTCTCACAGAGGCTTTCAACATGATGCTGCGAGCCTTGGCCGAATCGCGCGAACGCCAGGCCCGGCTGGTCACCGACGCAGGCCACGAATTGCGCACCCCGCTGACGTCATTGCGCACCAACGTCGAGCTGCTCATGGCGTCGATGGCCCCCGGTGCACCCCGGCTTCCCGAGGAAGAGATGGCCGGACTGCGCGCGGACGTGATCGCGCAGATCGAGGAATTGTCCACACTGGTGGGCGATCTGGTGGATCTGACGCGTGACGAGGCAGGCAGTATCATCCATGAACCGGTCGACATGTCCGATGTCGTGGACCGATGCCTCGAGCGGGTTCGCAGGCGCCGCAGCGACATTGAGTTCGATGTCTCGGTCACCGGATGGCAGGTGTACGGCGATAGCGGTGGCTTGGCCCGCGCGGTGCTCAACCTGCTCGACAACGCCGCGAAGTGGAGCCCGCCCGGCGGGCGGGTCGGCGTCCGGCTGACGCAGATCGACCCGCTGCACGCCGAACTGGTGGTGTCCGATTTCGGGCCTGGTATTTCGCCGCAGGAGCGGCGGCTGGTGTTCGAGCGGTTCTACCGTTCGACGTCGGCGCGCGCGATGCCCGGCTCGGGACTCGGCCTGGCGATCGTGAAACAGATTGTGGTCAAACACGGCGGCACGCTGCGGGTCGAGGACACCGTCCCGGGCGGGCAACCATCCGGAACGTCGATTCATATGGTGCTGCCCGGCCGACCACTTCCGACGACACACCCCACCGACATAGACGAGCCGGTGGTCAGCGCCGACAATGCTTGATCGGGGAGTTCGTTGATGGGGAGGGAAAGTCTGGGGATGTCCCGAAAGTTCTCTAAGTGGATTCTCAGCCCAACTGGGCACCCTGAGCTTGCATCTGTCGTTGTTCCAGATGTCGGAACCTACTCCAGGAAGAGCACCGCAGCCACATGACGAACCAGCCGAGGTACTCGCCGCCGCCACCGCAGCCGGGTCACCGGCCCGGCGCCCAGCAGCAGCATGCGGCGCCCGGATACCCCGGTGCGCAGCGGCCGGGTCCGTATCAGCAGCAACCCTACGACTGGCGCTACGCGACCCAGCAGCAGTTCCGTACGCCCTATGACCCGTACCGCGGCGC
>JBKOYU010000482.1:0-3945 GCA_046725575.1 Actinomycetota bacterium
GATCTATGTGCATGTCATCGACGTCGGATCCGATCGGGCCGTCAACCGGTTCTACCGCCAGGTTTCCCAGATTGAGCGGCTACTGGTGGCCACCTTCGAACGCGAAACCGATTGGCGGCCAGCCAACGACAAGGAGTCGGCATGACTTGCAAGCGAGGAGCGAGCGGGAGTCGAGGCATGAACACCCGAAGACACCCGCGAGTGAGGATCGCAGCGAGGAACGAGCGAGGACCGGAGCGAGCGGGAGTCGAGGCATGAACATCGTGTGGATCGTCGCGGCTGTGATGCTGTCCGCGGCCGCGGCCATCACGATGTTTCGGATGTTGGCCGGACCCACCACACTGGACCGGCACGTCGCACTCGACGCCCTCGTCGCGGTGATGATGAGCGCCATCGGCGCGTGGGCCGCATACAGCCTCGATGGCACCGTCACGTACAGCTTGACCGCGCTGGCGTTGATCAGTTTCGTCGGCTCTGTCAGCATCGCGCGGTTCCGGGTGCGCGACACCAACAAACCCCACGCCGCACGGAGATTGCGATGAGCGCACTGGACATCCTCACCAGCGTGCTGGTGCTCGGCGGCTCGACACTCGCGCTGACCGCCGCGATCGGCGTCGTCCGCTTCCCCGACGCCCTGACCCGGATGCACGCGGCGACCAAACCGCAGACACTCGGCCTGTTGCTGATATTGGCCGGCGCGGCGATCCGGCTGCGCGGCAACGTCGACGTCGGCATGGTCATCCTCACCGGGATGTTCACACTGATCACCGCGCCCGTCGTCGGCAACCGCGTCGGTCAACTGGCATATCGCGAACAGAACATTCGCGATGACCTGCTGACCAAGGACGAAATGCGTGAGTTCGCCGAAAACGGGGAATGAGGTGGCAATGGCCAGAACTGACGACGACAGCTGGGACATCACCGAGGGCGTCGGCCAGACCGCGCTCGGTGTGGCGTGGTCGCGGTCGGAGGAGGCGACGTCCGACCGCCCGCTGTTCTCCGATCCATATGCGCAGCTATTCGTCGACGCGGCCATGGACCGTGGCTGGCAGTTGCCGCCGAATTACATGCTCGATCGGATTCGGTCGATCGGCGGCTATGCCGCGTCGCGCACCAAGTGGTTCGATGAGTTCTTCATCACGGCCGGCGCCAACGGTATCGACCAGGCCGTCATCCTCGCCGCGGGCCTGGATGCCCGGGGCTGGCGACTGCCGTGGGTGGACGGCACGGTGCTCTACGAGATCGACCAGCCCAAGGTGCTCGAGTTCAAGGCCCAGACCTTGGCCCAACATGACGCCAAGCCCAGCGTGTCCCGTTACGTCGCAGTGCCGGTCGACCTGCGCCAGGACTGGCCAAAAGCGTTGCGCGACGCCGGATTCGATGCCGCAAAGCCGACGGCGTGGGCGGCCGAGGGGCTGCTCCCCTACCTTCCTGCCGCCGGGCAGGATCTGCTGTTCGAGCGGATCGGTGACCTCAGCGCGCCGGGCAGCCGCATCGGGGTCGAGTCGTTCGGTGGCGGCTTCTTCGACCGGGACTATCTGGCCAGCCGTCGAGAACAGATGCGCCACTTGCGCGAAGAGGCAGGCGAGGATCCCGACGCGAACATCCCGGACACTCAGGATCTGTGGTACATCGAGGACCGCACCGACGTGGCCGACTGGCTGACCGAGCACAACTGGGAGGCCTCGACGATCGAGGCGATCGAACTGATGACGCGATACCGTCGCTGGACGCCGGGACAGGACGACGCCACCGTCCCTCGCACCGTCTTCATCGAGGGCCACCTCGTCTGCTAGGACGGCGCGCGCACAGTTATTGACGCAAATTGCGAGTGCGACCGTCAACAACCGTACTGTCGGCGATAATGGAGTCTCAGGGGAAGCACGCCGATGGATCGCGACACCTATAGCAAGCAGAGCCGGGACACTTGGGGTGAGATGGCCCGTGGTTGGGAGGACCGGCGTGAGTGGCTGATGGCCATGACCCAACCGGTCAGCGACTGGCTGCTCGACAAACTTGACCCCCAGGCCGGCCAGACGGTCCTCGAGATCGCTGCCGGGACGGGCGACCTGGGCTTCTGTATAGCGGAACGCATCGGCCAACTTGGGCGCGTTGTGTCCACCGACTTCGCACGCGAGATGGTCGATGTCGCCCGACGCCAGGGCGAGGCGCGCGGCCTGACGAACGTGGAGTACCGGGTGCTCGACGCAGAGAGCATGGATATCGATGACGACACCGTCGACGGGGTGGTCTGCCGCTTTGCCTACATGCTGATGGCCGATCCGGTAGTGGCACTCATGGAGACGAGGCGGGTGCTGCGAAGAGGCGGCCCGTTGGCCTTCGCGGTCTGGCGGGCCGCCGAAGCCAACCCATGGGGAGCCGTGCCCGGTATGACGCTCGTGCAACGCGGTCACATGCCCGCACCGGAGCCCGGGGGCCCGGGGATCTTTGCGTTGGCGGATCCGGACCGAATTCGCGAGCTTGTCACGGGAGCTGGCTTCGGAGAGCCCGAGCTGCAGGAGGTCACCCTCGAATTCCCCTTCCGGGACTTCGACGACGTCTGGGATTTCCTCATCCGTCTGGCCGGCCCGCTGGCGCAGGTGATCAACGCGCTGCCCGAGGACGAACGGACGGCGACGCGGGCGGCGATCATGGCGGATTCCGCGCCCTACCGCAAGGAGGACGGTTCCTACACGTTCCCGGCCTCAGCGTGGTGTGTGCTCGCGCGTTAACCCTCCGACAGCTGAAACTCGACCATCGCGGTGACGGTCTCCACCGCGTCCCGAAGCGCCGTCACCCGTGCGGCAACGGTGGGCGCCGACAGCACCGCATACCGGTCGGCCTGACCCATCGGCACCCGGGAAGCCAACGCGTACAACCACATTGCGGGGTCACCCGATGCGTCGGCACCTTCGACGATGTCCCGAGGGTTCACCTCCGCGCCGCGGGCCCTGGCGATCCGTTCGAACAACGCGATCATCCGGTCCTCGACGTCACGGATCGCCTCGACGTCGACGGGCGCGCCTGGCTCGTCGGGCCAGACCTCCACCGCCGCCCGCGGGTAGGGATCGTCGGGGTGCCACTCGAGCACCCGGATCCGCTCAACCATCACGCAGCGCAGTCGGTAGCGCCCGTCGCCGAAATCGGCGCACTCGGTGATGTGGGCCATCGCACCGACATCGCTGCGGGTGTCTCCGCCGCCGACCTCGCGGCCCGCCGAGATCAACACCACACCGAACGCGGGGGCGGCGTCCGATGAGCCGCTTGCGCGAAGAGCATCAGCCTGAGCAAGGCAATCCGAAACCAGTGCGGTATACCGGGATTCGAAGATCCGCAGCGGCAGCTCCTCGCCGGGCAGCATCGCCACCTCCAGCGGGAACATCGGCGTGACGGGCACGGCTAGATGTCCAGCTCGGCAACCAGCGCGTCGACCACCGCGCGCAGATCACCGTCGTTCTCCTCGGCGACCCTGCGTTGACGTTGGTACGAGGCGCCCAACCGGTAGATGTCGGAGACCCGGGCAAGTTCGTCGGTGCAATTCAGCGACTTGGCCACTGGCTCTAGCTTGTTCAGCAGCTCGTCGAGATCCTCGGTCACCAACCGCTCGTTGCTGTCGGCGTCCAGGATGATGACGGCGTCCAGACCGTAGCGCGCCGCGCGCCACTTGTTTTCCTGCACATGCCAAGGCGGCATCGTCGGCAGATGCTCGCCTGCGTCGAGCCGGCGGTCCAGGTCGACGATCAGGCAATGGGTCAGCGCAACCAGGGCGGACAGTTCGCGGATGTTGGAGACCCCGTCGAAGATCCGGACCTCGATCGTGCCGAGGTGTGGCGAAGGCCGGATATCCCAACGGATTTCGTTCATGTGGTCGATGATGCCGGTCTTCTTCTGGTCGTGGACGAACCCTTCCCACTCCGACCAAGTCTGGAAGTGGAACGGCAGCCC
>JBKOYU010000544.1:0-3376 GCA_046725575.1 Actinomycetota bacterium
GACCTCTTCTTCAATCCGTGAGGCCGCTCATCGCAGCGACCTCGTGCGACGACCATAGGCACCCTATTGATCACTGGCTGAGGCACGCGATCCTGTTCAGCTGTCGACGATCCGAACGACCAACGCGGGCCAGGGTTTTCAGGGCTTCTGGCGGCCGACGGCGTGATGACCGCGGTCATGACATCGCCTCGCCCATTGCGATGTGTCCTTCGAAACCAAGCGATTTCGCCATCGCGCGATAGCGATCCCGGAAGTTCCGGTACGAAACTTCGTCGCCGCGGGCACGGGCCAGCAGAGCCCGCAATCTCAACAGAACGAGGTCGCGCCAGGCCCATCCGTCGAGCGCAGGTTGGGTGGACAAGTGCTCGACGGCAGCCTCGGCCTCCTGAACATCGCTGTCGGTGCCGCCTTCCAACAGAGCTTCCACCAAAACGCCAGTGCCCCAAAGCCAGTACCCCAACAGTTCACTGCTGTACAACTCATCAACGCTGGCACGCAGGAGCGGTACCGCACCACGGTCTCCCCGCCGGATCGCCACTTCGGCGATGCGCGCGTCGATGACTGGCATCATCAAGGCGTAGTACCGGCCGTCCGCCGCCATTT
Organism: Actinomycetota bacterium; assembly: GCA_046725575.1. Taxonomy (GTDB): domain Bacteria; phylum Actinomycetota; class Actinomycetes; order Mycobacteriales; family Mycobacteriaceae; genus Mycobacterium. The sequence continues at coordinate 604 of JBKOYU010000544.1, forward strand.
CATGAACCTGCCTCAATAAGTCCAATCCGCGTTCCCACTGCGCGGAATCGCGATGCAGGAGAACATTGGCCTTCGCGTACAGGGCAAAGCCAAGAGCGATATCGTCCGCCGCTCGCTGAGCGTTCTGCAGCGCCTCGTCAATCTCGTGTAGTGCGGCGTCGTCGGCGACAATGACGCCACATGCGATCGCATTACTGTAGGTGTAGACGATGACCACTGCCTGTGATATCGGATCGGCATCTCGGGCCATCGCGACGGCACGGTCGAAGTCCTCTCGCCACGCGGCGCGGCCCATGATCGAGCGGGCGAACGAACGCAGCGCGTATGCCAAGGCCAAGGGAGAGCCAACGATGTAGCCTCCGAGGGCTCGGTCGCCCTCGGCCAAATCGATGACCATTTGCGACCACCGCAGCGCCTGGGCCGTCTCGCCGGTCAAAAACTTGACGGTCGCTGGGAAGAGGGCAAGCCCGACAGTCACGTTCGGGTCACCGATCGACTCGATGAGCACCATGTATTCGGTCGCCAGCCGGGAGGCTTCCGCGAGCCGACCCTTGATCAGGTGCTCACTGACCAGACCGGCCATCGCGATGGCCACCGACGCCTTGTCGCCGGCCGCCGCGCAGAGATCCTGCAATTCCTGAAAGCGTTTGCCGGCGACTGGTTTTCGAATCCGCCAAACGTTGGCGCACGACAGCGTTCGCGGAGCGATCCGCATGGCCAGCCGATCCGGGTCGTCGGCGGGCAACATGTCAGCTATCCGAGCAGCGCGCCCCCAGCTCACCTCCGCCGCAGCGATATCACGCCTCTGCGACCGAGTGCCGGCACGCATGTGCCAGCTGTACGCGGCACGCAGATCACCGGCGGCTTCCAGGTGCTCGGCGATCAGCGCGGCGTTCTCGTCGACCGAGACCTCACGTGACTCAATAGCATCGGCCAACCGGCGATGCAATGCAGCGCGATCGGCTTTGAGCTGTGATTCGTAGGCGACCGTCCGAATCAGCGGATGACGGAAGGTGTATTCCGCATGCCCGGTGAACCTCACCTGATCGACCAGCTCTGCCTGCAGCAGCTCCTCTATCACGGGATCGACTCCCATAGCGGCCAACAGGTCGTGGTCGAACCGCATGCCGATCACCGCTGCGGCGAACAGTGTGTGCTTGGCAGGCGGGTCCAGGCGGTCGATGCGCGCGGCGATGGTCGCCTGCAAGGTTGCGGGCACACTGATCTCGGCGACGTCCGGCCGACACACGTAGGAGCCGCGCCGGCCACGAAGCACGCCACGTTCGGCGAGGTCGCGCACGATCTCCTCCGCGAAGAACGGATTACCCGCGGCGCGCGCCGCGATTGTTGTGGCCAGATCGATGACCGACGGATCTGGTCCCAGCAGCTCGGCGGCCAGAGCGGCTGATTCCGACTTGCTCAGCGGGGCAAGCGTCAGCGTCTGCGCGCCGGGAACACGGGTGACTGCTCCGTGGAATTCCGGACGGTGAGTGAGCAGCACCATCGAGTGTGTCTGCGGAATCACAATCATAAAGTCCGCGAGCATCGCATCGCTGACGTCGTCGATCCAGTGCGCGTCCTCGAGGATGTAGACCGCGGGTGTGGTACGCGCGATGGCCGCGGCCCTGACCAACGCGGATAACCGGCGACGCCGCGCATCGGGGTCGATATCGGGCAAAGCCGTATCGGGATCACGGACGCCGAGCAGGTCGTCGAACAAGACCAGGTCCTGTTCGTCGGCGTCGTCTAACCCAGCCCTCAGCCGGGCGCGTGCCGACTCGTCGTCGAGGCTTGGTAGGCCGGCGACCGCGCGCAAGAGCTGGCCCACTGCATGGAATGGAATGTCGCGTGCGTGGGATTCGCAGAACGCCCAGAAGACGTCGACGCCACGGTCCGCTGCCGTCGCCGCGATCTCGCGCGCCATCCGGCTCTTGCCGATCCCAGCCGGGCCAACGAGGGCGACTACCGCGCCGTCGCCGACGACCGACCGCTCCAAGATTCCTTCGGTCGCGGCCAGCTCCCAGCGCCGGCCGACCAGCCGTGATTCGACGCGTCCAACCACCGCATGCGGTGTTTCCATACTCAGCAACCGACGGGCGGGCACGGGATCGTCGGACCCTTTGATGCGGACCATCTCTGGTTCGCTCAGCACGGCGACGTGCTGCACAAGCCGTGCGGTTGGCACGCTGAGCATGACACCGCCCGGTGGCGCCACAGATTCCATCCGCTGCGCCAATCCCACATGCTCACCGACCGCGGTGTAACCCATTGCGCCAGAGGCGATCTCACCGGCGATGACCTGCCCCGAATTGAGGCCGACCCGCAGCCTGAACGCCGTTCTGTCTCTGCGCTGGATCTCCGCCGCCAGCTGCACAGCCTGCTGTTGGATTCCCAGTGCGGCGAAACACGCCCGTACCGCGTGATCCTCCAACGCGATCGGCGCGCCGAACACCGCCATGATCCCGTCGCCGGTGAACTTGTCGACTGTGCCGCCGAAGTGCTGCACCACCGCTGCCGCGCGGCTAACCACCTCAGCCATGATTTCGCGCAACCGCTCGGCACCGACCGCCGCCGCGATGTCCATCGAGTGCACCACGTCGGCGAACAGCACGGTCACTTGCTTGTACTCGGCATGTGTTTCGGCCTCGGCCACGGGTGAGCCACAGCCGTGGCAGAACCGGGCGTTTTCCAGAGGTTCGGTGCCACACGTAGCGCACGCCGTTACGGCCGTCATCCGACCCCCACCCCTCCCGGCCTCCAGGGACTCCAGGGT
>JBKOYU010000805.1:0-7002 GCA_046725575.1 Actinomycetota bacterium
GCCGTAGGGCAGTACTTCAAGATGGGGCCCGGCGCGTTGTCGAGCGTCGACGCGCTGGCCGACGAGTACCGGCGGCACAACACCGCTGCGGTGGTGTTCACCATCGATGCGCGCACTGGAATGCGGCATGTGCCGAACTCCATCGAGGACCTCGTCGCCGGCGCGATCCGCAACAACGACGTGCTGATCCCGTTTGGCAGCGTCGACCCGTGGCATGAGCGACGCGCGGTGCATCGCGTCCACGAGCTGGTCCGCGACTACGGGGTCAAGGGCTTCAAGTTCCACCCCAGCATGCAGTTGTTCGAGCCCAACGACCGACGCTTCTACCCGATCTACGAGGCGATCGCCGAGGCGAATGTGCCCGCGCTGTTTCACACCGGCCAGACGGGCATCGGCGCCGGATTGCCCGGCGGCCATCGCATCAAGTTGCGATACGCCGATCCCATGCTGCTCGACGACGTCGCCGCCGACTTCCCGGAGCTGACGATCGTGATGGCCCACCCCGCGGTCCCGTGGGTCGACTCGCAGATCTCCATCGCCACCCACAAGGCCAACGTCTATATCGATCTGTCCGGCTGGTCGCCGAAGTACTTCCCGCCGCAACTGGTGCACGCCGCCAGCCGGCAGCTGCGGACGAAGGTGCTGTTCGGCACCGATTATCCCTACATCAAGATGGATCGCTGGCGCCGCGACTTCGAGGGTCTCGACATCGATCCAGCCGTCGCGCGGCTGATCTACAAGCAAAACGCGCTGCGAGTTCTCGGGGTCACGGCCTAGATACCTAGAACGGCCGCGAACGTTCCTTACCGCTCGAATTTTCGGCAAAACTTCGAGCGGTAAGGAACGTTCGCCGGATTCAGAACACGCGCACTTGGCCATCGAGGGCGGCGACGGTTTCCGGAAGCTTGTACGTCTCAATGCCCATGCGTGAAGGCGCACCGTTGGGTGCCCCGTGCTGGACAGTTGATAAAGGACAACGGCGGCACCGTGATCCGCGGCGCGGAGGACACGCCGTACGGCCGGTTGGCAGCCGTCGCCGACCCCAACGGCGCGGGCTTCAACCTGTCATCGCTGGACCAGTGACATCACGCTGCCGGACAGGTCGCCCCTTGCGCAGCGTGTCCAGCAGTTCCCGGTACGGGCCTACCAGATAGGCGGTGTCGCCGGCGACCAATCTGGCGTCGCGCCGCGGGTGCACCTTGACGGTCCCGTCCTCGCGGGTGATCGCGATGACGCGCGTTTGGGTTGACATCTCGAACATCCGCAGCCCATCGAGCTCGCTGCCGGGCTCGACCCACACGCCACCGACCATGAAGGAACGCTGGCCGACCGAAAACGTCGAGATCACCTCCAGCCCCATCGCCGCCCCGATGAACCATGGCGTTGCCAGCTCGACCGTCGAGCGGACGAAGTCGAAGCCGAACCGCTGCGCGACGGCCGTCCCCAGCACCCGGTCGTATATCCGCAGCACGATCGGCACGTGCGGCCGGACGACCTCCGGCATCACGCGCGGCCCCAGCATCTCGCGCAGCACGATGCCGGTCTCGATGTTGACCATGTCGTCCTGGGTCAGCACCGCGATTGCGCGGGCTTCTTCGATCCTGGCGGATTCCAGTGTCTGATGCAGGGTGGCGTCACCGAAGATCACCGGGACGTCGAGCTGGTCCGCCGTGGACAGGAAGCGGTTGTTTTCGTTGCGCTCGATCACCGCGACGTCGTATCCGGCGGCCCGCAGGTCGCTGACCACACGGACGCCGAACGAGCCGAGCCCGACGACCACGATGTGGTTGCGCAAATGCCGCACCCTCCGGCGCCCGGCGGAATGGGCGAACCGGCGCGACAACAGCAGGTCGGCGATGAACGCCACCAGAATCGCGACGGTGGTAACGCCGGCGAACATCATTGCGACGCCGAACAGCCGCAGCCACGTCGGCTGCTCGAGGAAGTTGAAGTCGCCATAGCCCACGGTCGCGATCGTCTCGGTGGAGAAGTACAACGCGTCCACCCAGGTCATCCCTGGGAACTTGTAGGCGAACCGCAGCAACACCGTCGAGCCGATCAGCAGGGCCAAGGCGACGGCCAACGCGCGGTAGAACATCGGATTGATGTCGTCGCGCACTGTTCGCAGGGCGTCGACCACGCGCCGCAGCGGAGGCCGGCGCGCCCGCTCGTGCGACCTCGGCCGAGGAACTTTGATGCCGCGGGCGGCCAGCTCATCGGCGGTGCCGATCATCGCGGTCCAGTCGCCCGCGTACACCCGAAGATCGCGGCCGGGGCAGGCCACCACCTCACCTGAGGACGCCGAGTTTTCGCCGTGGATGACCGCGACCGGGGCCAGGTCGCCGTAGATCTCCCGGAGTGTGGCGTCGCGTGGCGCGTCGGCGCCGGAGACGACGAACCTGATGCCGGCCGCGTCGAAGGCGTGGGTGGTGCGCGCCAGGCAGGCCTCGACCACCGACGACGCCGCGAGGTCGGCGACGTCGAGGATCGCTCCCGGTCCATTGCCCTCCGCCACTGCCTCACGCAGCACACTGTTGGCGAGCCGGGCGACCACCCGCACATGCGGGTTGGCTTTCCTTGCCAGCAGCGCGATTTCGAGATTGATCGCATCATCGTCGCCCACGCAGATGATCGCGTTGGCGCTCGCAATACCTGCCTCCGCCAGTTCGGCGGCGGCGGTGAGCTTCACCACGCTGGTGCCGGCGCTGTTCAGCTCCTCGACGATCCGCATCGCCAACGCATCGTCGCCGCAGACGATGGTGTGCCCCTGCATGCTCAGCACGCTAGCGCGGAAACTGCGGGCCCGAGGGGCGAAGATGGTCAGATGCCCAGTCCCAAGATCTACGTAAAGGCCTGTATCAACGGCGCCCGCACGCCGGACCAGCATCCGAACTTGCCGGTGACGCCCGAGCAGCTGGCCGCAGCGGCCGTCGCCGCGCACGGTGCCGGCGCCAAGGCGGTGCACATGCATCCCAAGACCGCCGACGGTGTCGACTCGCTGCTGCCGGATGCGGTCGACGCCGCTGTGGATGCGGTGCGACATGCGGTGCCGGGCCTGCCGCTCGGGGTGACGACGGGGTTCTGGGCCTTGCCCGACGCGGACGCGCGGCTGCGCGCTGTCGACGGGTGGACGGTGCTGCCTGACTTCGCGTCGGTGAACTGGCACGAGCCCGGTTCGGAGGACCTCGCCCGGCTGCTGTTGAGCAAGGGACTTGGTGTCGAGGTGGGCATCTTCCATACAGACGCGGCCGAGTCCTGGGCGGCGTCGGATATCGCCCACCACTGCATGCGGGTGATGATCGAACTCGGCGGCGACGGGGATATCGCGACCGCAGACGATCTGCTCAGCCAGGTGCTGGCCGTCGGCTCGCCGGCGCCGGTGCTGCTGCATGGTTTCGACGAAAGTTGTTGGCCGCTGCTGGAACACGCAGGGGTCCGCGGCGTGCAGACCCGCATCGGTATGGAGGACACGCTGCGGCTGCCCGACGGTTCGACCGCACCGGACAACGCCGCACTGGTATCTGCGGCGGTGCAGCTGCTCAGTCGGTAGGCGCGGCCAGCGCGAAATCGGCGTAGTCGAAACCGGGTATCACCACACAGCTGACCAAGCAGGGCACGTCATCGCGGGGACGGGCCCGCTGCCAGTGCCCTGGCGGCACAATGATCTGCGGCTGCTCGCCGGCGAGAATATCGGCGCCGAGCAAATGCGTTGTGGCGCTGTCCTGTTCGGCCCCGATTTGCAGCAGCAGCGGACCGCCGAAGTGGTAGAGCCACAGTTCGGCGCTGCGCACCGTGTGCCACGCCGACTGCTGACCGGGCATGAGCAGGAACAGGATTGCGGTACCGGCGCTGCGCGGGCCGGTGTAGTCGGGTGGCAGCGCGGACTGGGGCATCATCAGCCCGCTGCGCCAAGTTTCCTTGAACCAGCCGCCCTCGGGATGAGGGGACAGGTCGAGCCGACGCGCCCACTCTGGAAGGTCGCTCATCGCAACTCGCCCCCTTAATCGGTTCCGGGACTCCACAATAGAGACGATGGCTACCGCCAAGGCACCTATTGTCCTGATCCACGGATTGTGGATGTCGCCGCACAGTTGGCGCGGCTGGATCGAGCGGTACAGCGCCGCGGGCCACACCGTGCATGCCCCCGCATGGCCAGGCGTATCGGAACTCGACGAGGTACTCGACCACGCCAAGGCGCCGGCCGACATCGGCATCGGTGAGGTGGTCGACCACTACGACGCCTTCGTGAGGGCGCTGCCTGAGCCGCCGATCCTGATGGGCCACTCCTTCGGCGGCCTGATCACGCAGATGCTGCTCGGCCGCGGGTTGGGCCGCGCCGGTGTCGCCATCCACCCAGCCGCGCCATGCGGGGTCTACCGGCTGCCGCTGTCGGTGTTGCGCGCTATGTGGCCGGTCTTTCGCAGGCCGTCGAACCGGCACCGTGCGGTGCCACTCACGCCCGCCCAGTTCCACTACGCGTTCGCGAACACCGTCTCACGCGCGGAATCGGACTCCTGGCACGCCAAGCTGGCGATCCCCGCACCGGGCCGGCCGCTGTTCCAGGCCGCGCTGGCCAACTTCAGCCCCAAGTCGCGAGCGGCGACAGTGGTCGACTACGCCAAGCCCGACCGGGCGCCGCTGCTACTGATCGCCGGAGGCCGCGACCGCACCGTGCCGTCCTCCGTGGTCTACGAGAACTTCAACCGCTATCGGCGCTCGGCCGCCCCGACGGACTTCAAGCTCTTCGAAGACCGATCGCATTTGACGGCGGCGCTCGACGGCTGGGCCGACGTGGCCGACTACGCGTTGACGTGGACGGCGGGCCGCAGCCGATAGTCTGAGCGCATGGCTCGCCTGCGCCCCGGTTGGCTGGTCGTGCTGTGCGCGGCGGTTCTGGCCGTCAGCGTCTGGCTGCCGTGGCTGACCAGCAGAGCCGACGGCGGCGGGCGCGCCAACGCGATCGGCGGCATCGTCGGCAACATCCCGGCGCCACCGCCAGGCTTCGGCGTCGGGCAGCTCATCGTGGTGCTGGCGTCGACGTTGATCGTCGCCGGCGCGATGGCCGCACGCGGCCTGTTCGGCCGGCTGGCATCAGCCGCAGCACTGGCCCTTTCGGTACTGCTGGTGGTGCTGACGATGTGGTACTACCGGCTATATGTGTACTCGCCGGTGTCGGCGGGCTACGGGCTTTACCTCGGCGCTGCGGCCGCTGTGCTCGCGGTGCTGCTTTCGGTGTGGGCGATGCTCGCCGCCTGGTCGGCGGTCAGCCGGGTTTCATGAGCGGTTTCGTCGAACCGGTCTCGTTGACCGGCCAACGCTGGGTAACTCTGGAACCGCTTGCCCGCGAACATATTCCGGAGCTCACCGAGGCCGCTGCCGACGGCGAGCTGGGGAGGCTGTGGTTCACCCACGCGCCGAAGGCGGATGCCGTCGAACAGTGGGTCGACGTGCGGCTGGCGTCGCAGAAGCCCGACGAGGGTCTGACGTTCGTGGTGCGCAGCCTCGACGGCAACTTGGTCGGGTCATCGAGCTATCTGAACGTCGACGCTCCGAATCGTCGGCTGGAAATCGGGAACACGTGGTACGTGTCGTCGGCCCGACGAAGCGGGGTCAACTCCGAGACCAAACTGCTGATGCTCGGCCACGCATTCGATGAGTTAGGCTGTGTCGCAGTCGAATTCCGCACACACTTCTTCAACTTCACCAGCCGCGCGGCGATCGAACGGTTGGGCGCGAAACTGGACGGTGTGCTGCGCAGCCACCAGGTGCTGCCCGACGGGTCGCGCCGCGACACCGTGGTGTACTCGATCCTCGACATCGAATGGCCTTCGGTGCGCAACAATCTGCGATATCGCCTGGAACGCAACGGCTAACGCCAACCGAGCGCAGGCGCCACCTCAGTGGCGATCAGCTCGATGGACTCCAGCACATCTTCGGCGGGTGGGTCGACGGGATGCACCTGAACGATGAGATCGGTCGCCTCGGTCAGTAGCGGATCGGCCGCCAGCATGTCGGTGACCTCGTCCGGTGTGCCGGCATTGACGTCGATGACGTCCGGCACCGGCTGGTCGTTGCGCCGGAGCCAGTCGACATGGCGGGTGATGCCCTGGCGGGCAAGGTCTTTGGCCCGCGCGCCGTCCTGCAGCACGAAGACCGAGCGCGACGCGCCGATGCGCGGTGTACGCCCCACGGGCAACGCTATCCGGTACGCGTCAACGATGGGCCGCTGGATTTCGTGCAGCGCCGAATCGGCAGGGCGCGGTTGGGTGCGGGACAGCAGCAACCCGCAGCCATCGCGCGCGGCGCGGCCACCACCCTCGATGGTGAAGGTGGCCTGCCACAGATCGTCGAGCAGGCGGTGTCCGCTCGGATGCATGGGACGGTGGCGCGCGTCAAGCCCCGCACCGTGCAAGGCATCGCGCAATCGGTGGAAGTTATTGGCGAACAAGCCGTTCCGATCTCCGCCGGTGCCAACGCCGAGTTCAAGCCGCCCGCGGCACAGCACGTCGAGCACGGCAGCGTCTTCGGCCACTCGGATCGGGTCTTCGAGCGCCAGCGTGATGATCGCGGTGCCCAGCCGGATCCGCTCGGTCTGCGCGGCCATCCACGCCAAGAACACCAGCGGCGACGGTAGGCCGCCCTCCTCGACGTCGAAGTGGTGCTGGGCCACCCAGCCGACGTCGTACCCGAGCTGTTCTGCGAGCAGAAACTGTTCGCGCGCTTGCAAATACAGGAGCGATGCAGGCGCGTCGGGGTGATCGGGGAGAAGACGGGTGAACAACCCGAGTCGTCGGGCGCTCACCCGTCCTTGCCTCCGCTATTCGGACTCGACGGTGGTGGTGGTTTTGATGGACTTCTGGTCGCCGGCATGGGCAACGTCGATCTTGCGCGGCTTGGCCTTCTCGGACAGAGGGATGGTCACGGTCAGCACGCCGTTCTCGTACGTCGCGGAGATCTTGTCGCTGTCGACGCCATCGCCGAGCGATAGCTGCCGCCGATAGC
>JBKOYU010001010.1:0-3965 GCA_046725575.1 Actinomycetota bacterium
GGCCACGAACCCATGGGAATCGTTCGGGAGGTTGGAACCGCAGTCACCAACCTGGCTGTCGGCGACCGAGTAGTGATCCCGTTTCAAATCTCTTGCGGCAGTTGTTATATGTGCGATCAACAGCTATTCACACAATGTGAGACGACACAGGTTCGCGGCAAAGGAATGGGTGCCGCACTGTTCGGCTACTCCGAACTGTATGGCCAGGTTCCCGGCGGCCAAGCTGAGCTTCTTCGCGTACCGCAAGCTCAATTCACCCACATCAAGGTTCCGGAGGGCCCGCCGGACTCACGGTTTGTCTACCTTTCCGACGTCTTGCCGACGGCCTGGCAGGCGGTCGCCTACGCGGATATTCCCGACGGCGGCTCGGTGACAGTGCTGGGACTCGGACCGATCGGCGACATGGCCTCTCGCATAGCAGCCCACCTGGGCTATCAGGTCATAGCCGTTGACAGAGTGCCTGAGCGGATCGCGCGGGCCCAGGCTCGCGGTGTGCATACTGTCGATCTCAAGCAACACGGCAGCGATCTCGCCGACGTCATCCGTGACATGACCGCAGGCCGCGGCACCGATTCAGTAATCGACGCCGTAGGAATGGAAGCGCACGGTTCGCCCGTCGCCAAAATCGCTCAACAGGTCACCGGACTTCTGCCGGATGCGGTAGCCAAGCCGATGATGCAAAGGGCCGGCGTTGACCGCCTCGAAGCCCTGTACTCGGCCATCGACATCGTCCGCCGCGGCGGCACCATTTCGCTGATCGGCGTGTACGGCGGCATGGCCGACCCGCTACCGATGCTCACCCTGTTCGACAAGCAGATCCAGCTGCGAATGGGTCAGGCCAACGTGAAGAAATGGGTCGACGACATCATGCCGCTCCTGACAGACGACGATCCGTTGGGCGTCGACTCCTTCGCGACGCACACGTTGCCGCTAGATCAGGCACCCCACGCCTACGACATCTTCCAGAAGAAGCAGGACGGCGCCGTCAAGATCATTCTCAAACCGTAACGCGGGCAAGTGCATCCATCAGTGGCAGCGTGACCGTTGTCTGGACGAAAGGTAGGGCATGGGTTTTCCAAAGCAACAGCAACAGGTTCCGGGCGTGCAGTCGGCAATGAGTCCCGTCCCGGACTGCGGCGAGAACAGCTACCGCGGCTCGGGTCGGCTGGCCGGTAAGCGCGCAGTGATCACCGGCGGCGACAACGGTATCGGGCGTGCGGTGGCCATCGCCTATGCCCGCGAAGGCGCCGATGTGTTGATCGCCTATCTCAACGAAGACGAGGACGCCGCCGAGGTGGCCGGGCTCGTTGAGTACGCTGGCCGTAAATTTGTATTAGTACCGGGCGACCTGGCCGATCCGGCTCACTGCCGAGCGGTGATCGACCGCGCCGCTGCCGAATTCGGCGGGATCGATGTGCTTGTGAGTAATGCGGCGTTCCAGATGACCCATAGTGACCTCGGGGAGATCACCGACGAGGAGTGGGACTACACGTTCCGGCTCAATGTTGGGGCCTACTTCTACCTAGTCAAGGCTGCCTTGCCGTATCTAGGCTCCGGATCGTCGGTGATCGGCAGTTCGTCGGTGAACTCTGACATGCCCTCCCCGACGCTGGCACCGTACGCGGCGACCAAGGCTGCGATCGCAAACTTATCGGCGAGCCTGGCCCAACTGTTGGGGGAGAAGGGTATTCGGGTGAACAGCGTCGCGCCTGGACCGATCTGGACTCCGCTGATACCGGCCACCATGCCCGAGGAGAAGGTCGCGAATTTCGGTGACGACACACCCCTGGGCCGAGCGGGCCAACCCGCCGAGCTTGCGCCGGTTTACGTATTGCTGGCCTCCGACGAAGGCAGTTATATCTCCGGTGCGCGGGTGGCGGTGACCGGCGGCCGGCCCGTGTTGTGAGCGCGCTGGCTGATTGTCACAAACCCGGTCGGGGGCTACCCGCGTTCCCGATGCCGTGACAGTTGAGATCGCTGGGGCCGGCCACCACCCCCATGAGACCAACAGCGCTCAATTGCTTCCGCCGATACAGACGTTCTTGTCTCGACAACGCCCTTCGAGTACTCCGAGGCGTCGTGGGACGACCGGCTCACCTGTCTGCCCCGCCACGGGCGGCCGGAGCGGACATCGTGCGCAACGGATCGGCTATGACCACTGGGGAAGCCCCGATTAGAGCGAAAAACCTTGCAGCGGAATCAGGCTCGAAAGTGTCGCGCCAGACCAAGTTCTCTGCTGGCAACAGCGCTACACGGCGTATCGCCGAGGCGATCAGCACATCTCATGGGTGGCTCCGCGGAGCATCGGCGGCATCCGCCACGCCAGTCCCGCGATCTCCGGCAGGTCACCGGCGCCCCGGTTTTAACCCATGCGATACAGGGCATTAATGACCGCACAACAGTGAACGGCAGCGATTCCTGAAAGGTGAGATGTGACGACCGCATACACCAACGCGGGCGACGTCGTTGTCGGCGCCGAGGAGGTCTACGCTGCTCAGCAGGATTCGCAGCTGCTCATCGAGGTGATGGCCGAAACCGGGCTCGCGGCCGGACGTCGCGTGGCCGATCTGTGCACCGGCAGCGGCGTGGTCGCCTTCGCCGCGGCCGAACAGGGCGCATCGGCCGTCACCGCCTTCGATATCTGCTCGCGCGCAGTGCGGTGCGCGCGCGCGAACGCGTTGGTCAGGCGCGTTAATGTGCAGATTCATCTCGGGTCATGGGCGCGGGCGGTGGAATACGGGCCGTTCGACCTCGTGGTGTGCAACCCGCCATACGTACCGCACGATCCCGACGACGCCGAGCTGGTGTCGGCGCAGGCCGGTCCCGCTCGGGCGGTCAATGCCGGCCGCGACGGTCGCCTGGTGTTGGATCCGCTGTGCGCTGCGGCGCCCGAGCTGCTCGTCGACGGCGGCAGCATGCTGGTGGTGCATTCGGAGTTCGCCGGAGTCCAGGCGACCCTGAACGCATTGAACAACGCTGGCCTGCACGCTGATGTTGTTGTCCAGCAATGGATCCCGTTCGGTCCAGTCCTCACGGCGCGGGCCGCGTGGCTGGAGAGCATCGGGCTGCTGTCGCCGGGGCGACGCGAGGAAAAACTGTTCGTGATCAGAGCGGAGAAACCGTGAGCGACGCCGAACCCCGACTGGTGCGGATGGTGCCGTGCGGACCGGTGATGGTGCAGGGTCCGGTGCGGATCGAGACACCCGACGGCACTGTCGTGGAGTCTGACCGGTTCATGGTCGCGATCTGCGCATGCAGAAGAAGCAAGACCTACCCGCTGTGTGACACCAGCCACCGGCGTCGGCGCCGCACCGACGAATAGTCAGGACAACGACCGGCGCAACGAGCTGCGCCCGTCCGTCCAACACTCCATCAAATGGGCCGCCAACCGGTCTTCCACCACATCGCGCGCTTTGATCCCGAACACCACGTCCTGGTCAAGCTGCGCTTCACGCTGCACGAGGTCACCGACGACGTCGGTCCGCACCACCTGCTCGTGCACGGCGTCCGCTTCCACGTGTTCGCGGTAGAAATCCGCACACGCCTTGGGTGCGCCCATCCGCTCGAGCGCCTCGGCCAGTCGGCGCGAACCCGGCGAGGAGGTGATCTCCGTCGACGCGAAATGCCCGATCGCCGCCCCGCGCAGCTCACGGTGCAGGCCGAACATCGACATCAAATTGACTGAGGCCAGCGCTTCGGCGCCGACGTAATCGATGTAGCCCAGATACGCGGAGTTCAGACCGGCCGCATCCATCAGGTCGGCATATAACTGTTGGTGCACGTGGTTTCCGCGGCCGCCACCGTACTCATCGAACTCGACCGCAACGAACGACGCCTTGGCCTGACCCACCAGCCGGGGGATGGCCCACGCGTGCGGGTCACCTTCCTTGAGGTGATACAGCGAGCGGTGCACAAGGTACTCCCGCATCTGCTCCCAGGTGCCGGCGTCGCGTAGGTAGTAAGAC
>JBKOYU010000746.1:0-3055 GCA_046725575.1 Actinomycetota bacterium
GTCAGATCCAGGACATCACCACCGCGCTGAGCACGGCGTTCTCCGGCCGCGAACACGACCTTCGCGATCTGATCGGCCAGTTGGACGCCTTCATGAGTCACCTGAACTCCCAGACCGGCGACATCATCGCGGCCACCGACAGCCTCAACCGGCTTGCTGGACAGGTCGCCGATCAGAAGCCGGTGGTGGACAAGGCGTTACGCACTATCCCCGACGCGCTGACGGTGCTCAAAGACGAGCGCGACAACCTCGCCGAGGCCCTCGACAAGTTCGGCAAGTTCGGCGCGCTGGCCAATCAGGCCGTCACCCAGAGCAAGGACGCTCTGCTCGCCGAGCTCAAGGCCATCGGACCCGTGCTCGAGCAGCTGGCCAACGCGGGCCCGAATATGACACGCGCGCTGAGCCTGTTGAGCACCTACCCGTTCTCGAAGGAGACGGTCACCAATTTCTTCCGCGGTGACTACGCCAACCTGACCGCCGTGATCGACCTGACGCTGAGCCGCATCGACTCGGGGTTCTTCACCGGCACCCGATTTGAGGGCGAACTAACCGAACTGGAAATGCAGTGGGGCCGCACGATCGGGCAGACACCCAGCCCCTACACCGCGGGCAATCCGCTGGTGGTTCCCTACCAGGCCGATCAAGGACCGTAACGACACATGCATCTGAACCGACGCGTCCGCCTGCAATTGGCGATCTTCACGATGGTTGCCGTCGTGGCCGGCGCCGTGATGATCTTCCGCTACATCAACGTGCCGGCATTGGTCGGCGCGGGCCGCTACACCGTCACCGTGCAGCTGCCCGAGGCCGCAGGCCTGTACAAGAGCGGCAACGTGACATACCGCGGCACCGAAGTGGGCCGCATCGAGGACGTCCGGCTCACCGACACCGGTGCGCAGGCCATACTGTCGCTGAACTCCGATACGAAGATCCCTTCGGATCTGCAGGCCGAGGTCCACAGTCAGTCCGCCGTGGGTGAGCAGTACGTTGCACTTCTACCCCGCAACGGCACCTCGGCGCCGCTGAAGAACGGCGACGTCATCAGTCGCGGCAACGTCGCTGTCCCGCCCAACATCAACGACCTCGTCGACGCGACCAACCGCGGCCTGCAAGCCATCCCCCGAGAGAATCTCAAGACCACCGTCGACGAGTCCTACACGGCGGTGAGCGGGCTGGGTCCCGAACTCGCGCGGCTGGTCAAGGGTTCCACCGCCCTGGCCGTCGACTCCCGCACCAACCTCGAGCCGCTGACCTCCCTGATCGACCAGGCCAAGCCGGTCTTGGATTCGCAGGCCAACACGTCCGACTCCATCGCGGCGTGGGCCAACAACGTGGCCACCATCACGGACGAACTCAAGACCAAAGACAGCGCCCTGGCCGGCTTCATCGACAACGGCGTTCACGCCGCCGACGAGGGCAGGCAGCTGTTCGAGCGTCTCAACCCCACCCTTCCTGTCTTGCTGGCCAACCTGGTCAGCGTCGAACAGGTCGCCGTCACCTACAACGCCGGCATCGAACAGCTGCTGGTGTTGCTGCCACCCGCCGTCGCGGCCGTGGGCGCGGCCGGTGTGGCGAACCACAACACCAAGCAGGACTACAAGGGCGCCTACCTTGACTTCAACCTCAACATCAACCTGCCGCCACCCTGTTCGACCGGTTATCTGCCGCCCAACAGCAGCGCACCGCCGCCCACACCGACGCCCCCGACCTGCCCGAAGGGGACCTCTACTGCCGGGTGTCTCAGGACTCGACGCTGGTCGCTGTGCGCGGCGCCCGCAACACTCCGTGCCTGAATGCGCCGGGCAAGCGCGCCCCGACCGCCGCGATGTGTGAGAGCGACGAAAACTACGTGCCGCTCAACGACGGCACCAACTGGAAGGGCGATCCCAACGCCACACTTTCCGGGCAAGCCATCCCACAGCTACGTCCGGGGCAGACCCCACCCGACGCAGCGCTGCCGCCTCCAGCGCCTGGGTCCGCTCCGCCACCGCTGGCGGTGACCCAGTACAACCCGTCAACCGGCGCCTACCTGGCCCCCGACGGTCGGGTCTACACCCAACAGAACCTCGCCAAACCGACCGAGGGCCAGACGTGGCAGGCGATGCTGATCCCGCCCGGACCCTAAGCATCGACCCGTCAGGGCATGGTGTAGCCGCCGCTGACCGAGATCAACTGACCCGTCACTTGGCGGGCCGCAGTCGGCGAGGAGAACCACAACACCGCCCGGCCCACGTCCTCCGCGGTGGTCAGCCTGCGCATCGGGGTGTCCTTGAGCATGAACTCGATCTGCTTGGGGTTGAACACTTCGTCGTCGCCGACCGCCCACAGACTGGTCTGGCCGACGGCGTCGGGCCCGTCGGGCATGACCAGACCTGGACAGACGATGTTCGATCGGATCCCGTGACGGCCGTGCTCGCGGGCGGTGGTGCGGGCGAAGGCGACCATCGCAGCCTTGGAGGCCCCGTAAACACCCTGACGGATCTGACCGAAAGCGGCATCGCTGGAAATGAAAACGATCGCCCCGCCGCCGGCGTCCTTCATCGGCCCAATCGCCGCCTGAGTCGCGGAAATCGCGCTGAACAGGTTGATCTCGATGGTGCGCTGCCATTTCGCCCGATCGGTGTCGGTCGCCACGAAACCGGGCACGCTCCAGCCGGCGTTGTTGACTAGCACGTCGACGCCGCCCCACGCGTCGACTGCGCGGCCGACGGCAGA
The DNA here is from genome assembly GCA_046725575.1 of Actinomycetota bacterium. Lineage (GTDB taxonomy): Bacteria > Actinomycetota > Actinomycetes > Mycobacteriales > Mycobacteriaceae > Mycobacterium. The sequence goes on from JBKOYU010000746.1 coordinate 2,716, forward strand.
TTCGGCGCCGCCGGGAACGGTCAGGTCGGCAATGGCGACCTCGACGGCGGCGGCGCCGCGCTCGAGCGCTTCGGCTCGTACCTTCTCCGACTGTGGTTCGTCGATGTCGTTCAATACAATTCGCGCGCCTTCGGTGGCGAATTCGTGCACGATTGCGCGTCCGATGTTGGACGCCCCGCCGGTCACCACTACCCGAGCGCCACCTAGTCCTAAATCCATGATGATCCTTCCCGGCCGGGGGGCGGTTGAATAAATCCGGCTGACTGGTTTAATCTAGATTAGAAAGATGGATTAGATTTGTCTACCGGCGGCTATCGATGGGAGCCATCTGATGATGGAG
>JBKOYU010000370.1:0-3614 GCA_046725575.1 Actinomycetota bacterium
GCCTTGTTCATCACCACCACTGCGGCGGCACCGTCGGAGATCTGCGACGCGGAACCCGCGGTGATCGTGCCGTCCTTGCGGAAGGCGGGCTTCAGACTAGCTAACGATTCGGCCGTCGTGTCGGCGCGGATACCCTCGTCCTCGGCGAACTCGATCGGGTCCCCCTTCCGCTGCGGGATCTTCACCGGCACCACCTCGTCGGCGAAGACGCCGTCTCTCCATGCCGCAGCGGCCCTTTGGTGCGACTGCGCAGCGAACTCGTCCTGCTCCGCGCGGGTGAATTGATCGGCGTCGTTGCGCTGCTCGGTCAGCGCGCCCATCGGCTGGTCGGTAAACACGTCGTACAGACCGTCGTAGGCCATGTGGTCGAGCACCGTGACGTCGCCGTATTTGTAGCCCGCGCGGCTGTCCATCAGAAGGTGCGGCGCCTTGGTCATCGATTCCTGCCCACCGGCGATGACCACGTCGAATTCGCCGGCGCGAATCAGCTGATCGGCCAGCGCAATTGCGTCGATGCCGGACAAGCACATCTTGTTGATCGTCAACGAAGGCACATCCCAACCGATGCCGGCGGCCACCGCGGCCTGCCGCGCGGGCATCTGCCCGGCGCCCGCGGTCAGCACCTGGCCCATGATCACGTACTCGACGAGCGACGCCGGAACCTTCGCCTTCTCGAGCGCACCGGAGATGGCGATGGCGCCCAGATCGCTGCCCGAAAAGTCCTTGAGCGACCCCATCAATTTGCCAACCGGCGTGCGGGCTCCAGCAACAATCACCGACGTCGTCATTAATGCCTCCAAAGCTGTTCTGAACCGCTCAAGTCGCTGACCGGCGAAGCGTTATCTTTCTCGTTAGGTTACCTTTGCGTTATGACCGCCGAGCAAGTCGATGCCCGTCCGCACCTTGCCACCGCGCTTGTAACAGCAATCGACCATGTCGGAATCGCCGTCCCTGACCTGGACGCCGCGATCAAGTGGTACCACGATCACCTCGGCATGATCGTGCTGCACGAAGAGGTCAACGACGACCAGGGCATCCGCGAGGCGATGCTGTCGGTGCGCGGCGCGCCCGTCGGCAGCGCGCAGGTTCAGCTGATGGCCCCGCTGGATGAGACTTCGACGATCGCCAAGTTTCTCGACAAGCGCGGCCCCGGCCTTCAGCAGTTCGCGTACCGCGTCAGCGACCTCGACGCACTCAGCGACCGCCTTCGCGAGCAGGGTGTCCGGTTGATCTACGACGCCCCTCGGCGCGGCACGTCGAACTCACGCATCAACTTCATTCACCCCAAGGACGCCGGTGGGGTGCTGGTCGAGCTCGTCGAGCCGGCCACCGGCCATTAATCGGCCACTAATCGGTCAGGACCACTTCCGCGTCGGGCCGCGCGTGGCGCGATGGGTCCAGCACGGCGTGTGCCAATGACGCCGCTCGTCGACCGCCTGCTCCCCCAGATCGGCCGGCCATACCACTAAATGCGCTGTGCCGGACCGGATCTCGTGATCGCATCCGGGGCAGCGACAGATCTTCGTCGCGCGTGAAGCGGGGATTGGCCTTACTTCGTAGTCGTAGCCGTCGGGTCCGGTTTCGATGCGCCGCGTGACCGGCAGCGGCGGTAGTGTGCGTTGCCGGCGAGGCGGGTTGCGGCGCCGGGGCATGCGACCAGTGTGTCAGAACAGCCGGAATTCGTCGCTGTCCATGCCCCGCATCTGGTCGTAGTCCAAAGTCACGCAACGGATCCCGCGATCGGTAGCGAGTGTTCGGGCCTGCGGCTTGATCTGCTGGGCCGCGAAGATTCCGGCGACGGGCGCCAGCACGGTGTCGCGGTTGAGCAATTCGAGGTACCGGGTGAGCTGTTCGACGCCGTCGATCTCGCCGCGTCGCTTGATCTCCACGGCCACCGAACGGCCCTGCTTGTCGCGGCACAGCAGGTCGACCGGTCCGATGGCCGTCATGTACTCACGCCGCACCAGCGTGTAGCCGGTGCCGAGCAGCTCGACGTGCTCGGCCAGCAGCGCCTGCAGGTGCGCCTCGACGCCATCCTTGACCAGACCCGGGTCGACGCCGAGCTCGTGGCTGGAATCGTGCTCGATGTCCTCGACCGTGATGCGCAGCTGCTCGCCGGCCTTGTTCTCCACGACCCACACCGGCACCGCCCCGTCCAGCTCCTCGGATAGCCAGCAGGGCGGGCTCATCCAGTTCAGCGGCTTGTAGGCGCGGTCGTCGGCGTGCACACTCACCGATCCGTCGGCCTTGAACAGCAGCAGCCTGCGGGCGGAGGGCAGGTGGGCGGTCAGCCGCCCGACGTAGTCAACGGTGCATTGGGCGATCACGAGACGCACCCGAACACCATATGTGGCAGAGGCGCCAAATTCGGCTGAGGCCACGATGAGCGTTGCGCACAGGCTGGGCCGGGTTCTGGAGAAGGTCACTCGGCAGAGTGGTCGGCTGCCCGCTCCGCCGGAGTACGGGTCCTGGCTGCTCGGCAAGGCCTCGGAGAGCCAGCTTCGCCGGCGGGTGCGCATTCAGCAAACGGTTGTCAATCCGTTACTGCTTGCACAGCGCGCGCACATGGTCAACACAGAGCCATACGATGTCCACTCCTTAACGTCACTCCGCGTGGCAAGGACTGCCGCCTGAATCCTTCATCGGCGCAATCCATGATGTCACCGTCGCGTCGGCGGCCTCAGGAAAACCGAACCACGAGACGTTGTCCCTGACGTTCAGCGCGTCGGTCTTGAACACCAAGCCTGCATCGACTTTCCCGCTCGCGACGTCCTCGAGGACGTCAATAGCCGTCGTGTCGATGTTCTGCGGCTGAAGCCGCACCCTTGTACGCTCTTGGAGCTGGCGAGTTGCCGACCCACAGGCGCCTGGCCCCCCACAGACCGCCACACGCACACCCGGTCGGGCCAAGTCCGCGAATGAGGAGAGATTGTCGTGGTTGCCAGGGGCCGTGGCGATAACCAGGTTGTTCGCAGCTATCGGCACCGGCGTCGAATCGATCAGGCCGGCGTTGGCAATGGCTGCCATGTTGTCGTGGTCACCGGATACGAACACGTCGGCGTCATTGCCGTCCGTCAACTGCGCCGAGAGCTCCGACGAGCTTGCGAGGATGAATTCCACTGAAGTCCCCCGGTTTTCAGTCTCGAACTGCTTGCCGATGGCGGTCAGACTCTTGATCATCGCCGACGACGCGAACACGGTGATGGACGTCGTTGATTGCGGCTGCGAACTGCACCCGCTTGCTGAGACCACCAACAGGATCCCGGCTGCCATCGTTTGCTTCAATCGGCCGCGCATCGGTCCTCACCATATCTGCTCCCGATCTTCGAACTAGTTCCCGTCCGCCGGCTCGGAAGGCTGACCGACCACGACTGCGAGGCACACTTGAGATCGAACCTTCGCAATGACTTGCATACGCCATATTCGCTGCGACACAATGCATTTCGACTGGGACAAAGAAGGTTCTCACCGCAAAGGAGATTCCTTCCGCGAGACAGGGTTTCAGCAACTTCACAGGAACCGTGAGCACGTGCTCAGCCACCTTCGCGCGAGAGGCGGTGGCGGAGGGTGGCCGCCCGCAGCGTGAGGTGGTTCCGCTCGGCGAGGGTTTGCGC
>JBKOYU010000503.1:0-4186 GCA_046725575.1 Actinomycetota bacterium
GGCCTGAAACGAGGCGACGGGCTTGCCGAATTGCGTTCGGCTCAACGCATGTTCGCGTGCGAGCGAGAGCATCGTGCGGCTGCTGCCGACGAGCCACCAACCCAGCGCCCGCCTGCCCGTGGCCAGCGGCACCGGATCGCCGGATGACGTTCGGCGGATGGGCAGCTCGTCGTCGACCGCCGTGCCGGCTTCGTCGGTGCGCGCCCAGACAATCCAGGAACCGCCCGCGTACGGCAGCGGCCCGGTCCCGCCCGGCTCAAGGACGACATCGTTGATCACCGGAGCATGCGCACCCGTTTCGCCGAGCAGACGAAACACCAAAGGAATTGCGGTGTCGGGCATCTCGTCGAGCATCTCGAGCCAGCCCAGCTCCGCGAGCGCCTTATCGAGTTGTTGGCCCCTTGACGTCGCCATCGCCCTGCGAAGCGTCTCGGTCAGCAGTTGCAGATCGTCGCGTTCCACGCCTCACTCCTTCCCGAGGTCGAGGAGCCGGCGCGCGATGATGTTGCGCTGAATCTCGGCGGTGCCGCCGTAGATCGTGGCCGCACGCGAATACAGGTACTCGGTCCGCCACGGCGATTCATCGAGTTCGATCGTGCCGGGCAGCAGATCGTGGGCGGTGTCGTACAACTTCTGTTCGGCGGTGGCCAGCAACACTTTGTCGATGGAGGTGTCGGCTCCCAAACGGGTACCGCCGTCGAGCCGGTATTGGGTGTCGCGCGATCGGCACCGCAACGTGTGCAGCGCCAGATACGCGGCTCCGAGTGCGGCGTCGTCGGAGCCGTCCCGATCGGTCACGTCGGCGAGCAGCCGGTCGAATCGTGAGTAGAGGTACGCGATTCGCTGCCAGAAGCAGGTCGACCGTTCGAAGGGGAGTAGGTCCATCGCCAATCGCCAACCGTCACCGGGCTTTCCGAGCATCCGCTCGGCCGGGACCATCACTTCGTCGAAGTACACCTCGCAGAATTCGTCGACCCCATGCATGGTGCTCAGCGGGCGGACTGTGATGCCCGGAGTGTCGAGATCGACGAAGAACGCGGTGATCGCTTCGTGGTTGGGGGTTCCCGGCGCCCCGGTGCGGGTGAGCAGGACGCACCGCGTGGCGTACTGCGCGAAGCTCGTCCACACCTTCTGGCCGTTGACCACCCACTCGTCGCCGCGCTGCTCGGCACGGGTGGATAGGGACGCCAGGTCGCTGCCGGAGCCGGGTTCGGAGAAGCCTTGGCACCACGTTTCGCGGCCGGACAACAGCAGCGGCACCATCTCCGCGGCGAGATCGGGGTGCGCATAGTCGATCATTGTCGGCGTCAGCACTTCGAGCATCGAATACGGCCCTGGCTCATCGAGACCCCGGCCGACAACCTCTTCGCCGACAACGGCCCTCAGGATCGCGGGTCCGCCCAATCCGCCCGCCTCGATGGGCCATCCGTACCGCATCCAGCCAGCGTCGTACAGCGCGCTCAGCACCCGAGAGTGTTGGGCGTGGTGCGCGTCCAGCGAGTGGTCACCGGGCGGCGGCGTCAGGTCGTTTTCGTCGAGCCAGGCCACCAGCCGCGACCGGAACTCGGCCGTCGTCGGGATGTCGGCGGCCGTCGTCATTCCGCCTCGGGCCTCCCGATCGCGTGCGGCCGACCGGAGTCGTGGTCGCCGCTGCGCCGGATGAACGTCATGGCACGGGTTTTCAACCGCCACCCGTCGTCGGTGCGCACGTAAGTGTCGTTGTAGTACCCGATGCGCATGTCGTGCTTCGAATGCTCGATGAAGCACAGTGGTTGGGTGCCGGTCGCGGTGTCCGGATTGTCGGGGTCGAGGTTGACCAGCGACGTGCCGGTCATGAACAGCCCCTTGGGCGCGGCGTCGACGAGTTCGGGGAAGCGGGTCAGCGTGTAGGTCGACCCGAACGCGCTGTAGGTGCCGTCGGGGGTGAAAACGCTGATCAGCCCGTCGATGTCGCCCTGCGTGATGGTGACGGCGTATTTCGCGAGGAGCTGTTGGATCTCGACCAGATCGTCAGTGCGCGTTGGCTGCGTCATGTCGGTAAACCTTACCGCCCTTCATTACAAAGTTGACCGATTGTGTAACGGTAACATCGGCCAGCGGATCTCCGGGGACGGCGATGATGTCGGCGAGGTAGCCCTCCGCGATGCGGCCGAGATCGGGTTTGTTGATCAGGTCGGCCGCGACGACGGTGGCCGCCCGCAGCACCGCTGCCGGTGGCATGCCCACTCGACGAGAGTCACGAGTTCGTCGGCGTTCTTGCCATGCCGGATCGCCGGTGCGTCGGTGCCGACGGCGATCTTCACCCCCGCCTCGTAGGCGGCCTTGATCGACGTCCGCGCCTTCGGAAACATCTCGGCGGCCTTGTCCTGCAACTCCTTCGGAGCCCTCGATACGTCCATCGCCTCGGCCAGCCGCCTGGTGGTCACCAGGAACCGGTCGTCGTCGACCATCATCTTGATGGCCTCGTCGTCCATGAGGAAACCATGCTCGATGCAGTCGATGCCGCACTCGATGGCGTGTATGACCGCCTCCGCACCGTGCGTATGTGCGGCGACGCGCAGGCCCCGGCGGTGCGCCTCGTCGACGATCGCGGCCAGCTCCTCGTCCGAATAGTGCTGTGCGCCAGGCTCTCCGGTCAGCGACATGACGCCACCGGAGCAGCACACCTTGATCAGCTGGGCGCCATGCTTGATCTGGTACCGCACGGCCTTGCGGATCTCGTCGACACCGTTGGCGATGCCCTCTTCGACCGTCAGCTCCAGAACGCCCGGCATGAACGCGGCGAACATCGTTGGATCGAGGTGCCCGCCGGTCGGCGTGATCGCATGACCGGCAGGCACCACCCGCGGCCCCTCGATCCAGCCGGCGTCGATCGCCTTGCCCAATGCGACGTCGAGCAGATAACCGCCTGTCTTGACGAACAATCCGAGGTTGCGCACGGTGGTGAACCCCGCGCGCAGCGTGCGGCGGGCATTGCCGACCGCACGTAGCACCCGGGTCGGGGGATCGTCCTGCACCTGGGACAGGCCGGGGGTTTCCCCGCGCCCTCCCATGAGGAGGTTGACCTCCATGTCCATCAGGCCCGGAAGCAGGATGGAGTCCCCGAGGTCGATGATCTCTCCCTCGGGTTCGCCTCCGACCCCGACGATCCGGTCGTCTTCGACCCGAACGATGCCCGGCCGGACGATCTCGCCGGCGTCGACGTCAACTAGACCCGCTGCTTTGAGGGTCAGCACTCCTAGACCACCGGCTCCTTGATGAGTTCGATATACGTCGCGCCGCTGTCGAGCACGCGCGGTTGCTTCCAGACCTCGATTGGGAACGACACGTTGACCAACGACTGCATCAGATGCATCAGAGCCTTTGCGTCGTCGGGCATCTCGTGCAGCGGGAACCGGGCGTCGAGGTAGACCATGGCGTCCTCGAGGCGGTTGAACGCGGCATCGTAGAACTCCTGCATTTCGGCCATGGTGGAGTTCAGCCGCTTGGCGTAGCGCTCCTGCTCGGTCGGCAGGCACCAGTCGGTGAACTTCTCCAAATCGGCGAACTCGGCGGGCAACTTAGGCATTGACGTTTTCCTTCTTGTATTTCGCCTGCGGTCTTGTGCAGGTGCCGGAGCAGGATCTCCTGGTCGCATAGCGGGAAGTCGGTGACCACCTTGGTGCCAATCATCGTCTGAGTGGCTTCCAAAGTGTTGGCATCCTGCAATGCGTACTCCTTGAACGTCACTGCGGCCAGCTCCTGGGAGAGTCGTTGGCGGGTGTTCTTCGGCGGCACGAAGTACAGGGTTGCCTCGAAGATGTGCTTGTCCACGCCGGTCGGCCAGTAGTGGTAGGTGAGGTACCAGCCCGGCGCCCAGAACAGCAGCGTGAAGTTGGGGAAGAACTCGAATGAGTCGGTCCCCCAAGTCTTCTGCCGTGCGGGGTTGATCGCCGGCGGTAGCTCGCCGGGCTGGATGCCCTTGATGTCGGGCCGGTCCCACGGTCCGAACAGGCCGCTGTGCAGCATCCGCTCGATGGGCTTGACCATGTTGAGGTCCTTCGGCGGCGACATCCCGCCCCAGGACGAGATCATCGCGTGATCGCCCTTGATGTCGTAATGCAGCGCCTCGAAGCCATAGCCCAGCAGCTTCTCGGCTTCCTCCTTGGTGGCCTGCTTCTGGTGCAACACCGGCGCGTGGTAGAAC
>JBKOYU010000831.1:0-2053 GCA_046725575.1 Actinomycetota bacterium
GGCGCGGTACGTCATCCACGCCGCGACGATGGAGCTCGGCGGACCGACGTCGGCGGAGATCATCGCCCAGGCCACGCGATCGACCCTGGCCAAGGCGGACGATCTGGGTTGCCGATCGCTTGCCCTCGTCGCGTTCGGCACCGGGGTCGGCGGCTTCCCGCTCGACGAGGCGGCGCGGCTGATGGTCGATGCCGCGCGCGGATACGAGGCCCGGTCTCTCGAGCGGGTGGTGTTCGCCGTGCACGGCGACGAGGCCGAGCGGGCCTTCCGCGACGCCGTCGAATCCTGATTATTCGGGCGCTGTGCTCAGCGCGCGTCGCAACATATGCATGGCGACGGTCGTCGACCGCTCGCGGATGTCGGATCGATTGCCGGGCAACCGGATGGTGCGGGTGACCGTCTCGCCGTCGGCGAGTTTCACGGTGAAGCAAACCGTGCCGACCGGCTTGTCTTCTGTGCCGCCTGCAGGCCCGGCGATTCCGGTGATCGCGATCGCGGTGTCGGCTCCAAAGCGGGTCAGTGCGCCGTCGGCCATCGCCTCGGCGACGGGCTCGGACACCGCCCCGTGCGCGGCGATCAGGTCGGGTTCGACGCCGAGGAGTTCGGTCTTCGCCTCGTTCGCGTATGCGACGACGCTGCCGGCGACATAGGCCGACGAACCCGGCCGGTCGGTCAGCCGGGCGGCCAGCAGCCCGCCTGTGCAGGATTCGGCCGTCGCGATCCTGCGACCGGTCAGCAGCTGCGCGACCTGGTCGTCGACGAGTGAGCCGTCTTCGGAGAAGATCTCCCGTCCGTGACGCTCGCGCAGCAGCTCCAAGAGCTTCGTGTAGATGCTTGCCGCGTCGGGTTCGTAACGGGTGACGATCTCGAGTTCGCCGCGGCGCAGACAGGTGGTGATCTCGAGCCGGTCGAATCCGTCGATGCTCTTTTCGGCGTCGCGCAAGGTTTCGGCCAGACCCGACTCGGGCAGCCCGAACATCCGGAGCACGTCCTGGCGATACGTGGTTCGCCCGGCGATCGCCTGCTGCACCGCCTCGGTTTCCACGGCGACCGGCCACATCGGCTGCAACTCGCGCGGCGGGCCGGGCAACACCACGATCGTCGGCTTGCCCGGCACGACGACTCCCGGAGCGGTGCCCACCGGATTGATGACATGGGCGCCGACGGGAATCATCGCCTGCTTGCGATTGGCCGCTCGCACGGCGTCGATGTCGACGTTGTCGAAGCGGGCCATCAATCGCTTGAGGATGTCGGTGATGCGGTCCTCGAGCGCCGCATCCAGCACCAGCTCGAGGCCCGCGAACCGTGCCACCGTCGCCACTGTCATGTCGTCGGCCGTGGGCCCGAGGCCGCCGCTGGTCACGATCAGGTCGACACCTTCGTCGGCGAGGAATTGGAGCTGCGCCTCGATATCGCGCGGGCGGTCGCCGCAAATGGTGATGTGCGCCAGTTCGACGCCAAGCTCCAGCAGCCGGTCGGCGATCCACGGGCCGTTGCGGTCCTGGACCCGTCCCGTCAGCACCTCGGTCCCCGTGACAACGATGCCGGCGCGTGCGCTCACGTCCAACGAGCCTACGGCAGGCCGGTAATCTCGTTCTCCATGACGGCGCCGAAGTCCCTCCGAGAGCTGTTCGATCAGCTCGGCCTGCAGGAGGTTCCGTCGACTGACGGCACCGTGACCATGGAGATGCCCGTCGACGAACGAACGGTCAACACCGCCGGTGGCCTTCAGGGCGGCCTGATCGCCACCATGGCCGACGTGACGGCCGGCCAACTGGCCTCGCGAAGCACTCCATTCGGTATGCGCATCGCCACCACTGACTTGTTCATCCGCTACCTGCGACCCATCAAGGTTGGGCCGGCGCGTGCCGTCGCGCGGATCCTGCGCACCGGCAAGCGGTCCGTGGTGGTTCAGGTGGACATCTACCGCGGCAACGACGACGAGATCGGTGCGACGGCGACGGTCAACTTCGCCGCGGTGGACTAACGCGCTTTTTGGTCGATGGCGACCAGCTGCGGCGGGGTGTTGTAGCCCGTCACTCTCACCCAGTTG
>JBKOYU010000754.1:0-3162 GCA_046725575.1 Actinomycetota bacterium
GCGGCGGCGATGTCGGCAGCGGCCTGATCACCGACGCTGGCCGCCAGCCGGGTCTTCGCCTGCCCCGGCACCGGCGCCTTGGCGACCACGAGCACGACGACGGGGATCATGAGATCACGCGCCAGAAGTCCAGCCCCGCAACGAAACTCCCGCGCAGCGACCCGCTGACCTTCGACTTGCCGCCGGTGCGCGGGCCGTATGCGACGTCGCGTTCGACCACACGCCATCCCGCTTGCGCGGCGCGCACCAGCAGTTCCAGCGGATAGCCGGAGCGGCGATCCATCACGCCCAGCGCCAGCAGCGCATCGCGGCGCACCACCCGCATCGGCGCGATGTCATGGACGGGCAGCCCGTACCGGGTGCGCAGCCGCCAGCACACCGCGGCGGTGCCCAGCCGCGCGTGCCACGGCCACCGAAGCCCGTTGACGGCGCGGCGGCGCCCGATGGCCATGTCGGCGCCACGGTCGAGCTCGCCGACCAACCCCGGCAGGTCGCGTGCGTCGAGCGAGCCGTCGGCGTCGATCACCGCCACGATCGGCGTCGTCGCCGCCACAACGCCGGCATGCACCGCCGACCCGTAGCCTGGGCGTTCTTCGGCGATCACTTCGGCCCCGCGGCGACGCGCCACATCCGCGGTGCCGTCGGTGCTGTTGTTGTCGACCACCAGAGCCCGATACCCCTCGGGCATCGCCGCGAGCACGCCGGGCAGCGATGCTGCCTCGTTGAGGCAGGGCAGCACCACCGTGACGTCGGGCATATCTCTGGACGGTAGGCCGTCCAAGGCGCGCTCGGCAACGAATGAACAGTGACGGAACCATGACATCGGCGCTGGTAGCGGCGCCACGAGGCTAAGGTCTGTAGCTATGACGCGAGTGCTGATCGCCGACGACGACATCGTGGTGCGCGATGTAGTGCGCCGGTATCTGGAACGCGACGGCCTCGACGTCTCGATCGCGCACGACGGCACGGAGGCGTTGCGGCTGCTCGGCTCCGAGCGCATCGACGTCGCGGTGCTCGACGTGATGATGCCCGGGCCCGACGGCCTGACGCTGTGCCGCAGCCTGCGTCAGCGCGCCGGCTATGCCGTTCCGGTGATCCTGCTGACCGCGCTCGGCGAGGAGGACGACCGGATCGCCGGACTGGAGGCGGGTGCCGACGACTACCTCACCAAGCCGTTCAGCCCGAGGGAGCTGACTCTGCGGGTGCGCTCCGTGCTGCGGCGCGCGTCGTCGCCGGTGAGCGTGCCGCCGCTGGATATCACCGTCGGCGACATGGAGGTCTCGACGGCCGCCCGGTCGGTGACCATCAACGGCGAGCCGGTGAGCCTGACCAATCGCGAATTCGATCTGTTGATGTTCTTCCTCACCCACACCGACACCGTGTTCTCCCGCGAGGAACTGCTGAAACGGGTGTGGCACTGGGACTTTGGGGATCTGTCGACGGTGACCGTGCACGTCAAGCGGCTGCGGTCCAAGCTCGGCGATCAGCAGCGGGTGCAGACGGTGTGGGGCCGCGGGTACATGTGGAGCGGTCATGCCGGCGAATGACCTCTGGGAGATCGCCGGCTGGGCGCTGGCCTGCTCGGTGCCCGTCGTGCTGGCCGGGGCGATCATCATCCGATTGGCGCGGTCGTGGTCGCTGGCGGTCAGCATGGTGGCGCTGGTGCTGATTCCTGTGTTGGCGACGTTCACGGGCGTGCTGGGGGCCAGCGGGTTCATGATCACCGAGACGTTCGAGCGGACCGCTGTCGTGCTGGTGATCGTGTCGGTGGTGACGATCCCTGCCGCGGTGATGCTGGCGCGCTACCAAGCCCGAAGGACGGTGTGGGAGCAGGAGATCCGCGATTCCGAGCGGGCGGCCGAGCAGTCGCGACGCCGACTGGTCGCGTTCGTCAGCCACGACTTGCGCACGCCGCTGGCCGGGATACGCGCGGTGTCGGAGGCGATCGCCGACGGCGTAGTGCCCGACTCTGAGGTCCGGGTACACGCGAAAACGATTGAGCAGGAGTCGATTCGGCTTTCGGAAATGGTCGACGACCTGTTCGAGATGTCGAAGATCAACGCGGGCGCGGTGGAACCGGCGTTCGACAAGGTGGCGCTCGACGAGGTCGTCGACGACGTGCTGGCCGCGCACCGGATCGCCGCGGAGCGCGCAGGAGTGTTGTTGAAGGCTGAGCTGCCGGACAAGCCGGTGCAGGTGCTCGGCAGCGACCGGGCATTGGTGCGTGTGCTATCCAACCTGGTCGCCAACGCGATCGCGCACACGCCGTCGGGCGGCAAGGTGTTGCTGGCGCTTGGGTCCGAAGAGAACGCTGCGGGGGCCCGTGTCGACGACACCGGGGTGGGCATCGACGAGGCCGACCTGCCGCGGGTCTTCGACGTCGCCTACCGCGGGTCCAACGACCGCGTACCGCGGGCCGACTCGTCGCTGCCCAGCGGGTCAGGTCTTGGCTTGGCGATCGCTGCAGGGTTGGTGCAAGCGCATCGGGGCACGCTGTCGGCGCACAATCTGGCGACGGGTGCGCGGTTCGAAGTCCGGCTGCCGCTCGCGGACTAGGCGCGCTCCGGGCCACGCATGCCCAAGTGCCCGCGTAGTGAGCGACAGACCAGTTGTCGCTTGGTACGCGGGAAATTTCGGATATGCAGTCGGACCGCGCTAGGCCTCGACCGCCAGCACCGGCCAGGATCCGGGTACGCCTTTCAACTCGTGGCTTCCGCGGTCGGTGAAGGTCAGCTGCGATCCCAGCACGAGCGGCGGGATCACTCCCGATACGAGCACCTCGCGTGGCCCTGCCAGCGACATGATCCGAGCCGCGATGTGCACGGCGATGCCGTGCACGTCCCCCTCGCTCATCTCGATCTCACCGGTGTGCAGCCCGGCGCGAATCGACAAGCCGAGATCCTCCACCGCGTCGCGGATCGCGCACGCGCAGTCGACCGCCCGCGCCGGGCCGTCGAATGTCGCGAGCACGCCGTCGCCCGTGGACTTCACGACGATCCCGCGCGCGGCGGTGATGTGCCGCTCTACCACGCGGTCGTGGGCGGCGAGGGCGGCCGCCCACGCCGTATCGCCGAGTTGCGTTGCACGCTCGGTGGATCCGACGATGTCGGTGAACAGCACCGTCGACAGGACGCGGTTTGACGGCTTTGCGCTGCGTTCACC
>JBKOYU010000341.1:0-4673 GCA_046725575.1 Actinomycetota bacterium
GTGAGTGATCGTTTACCGAATTTGCAACAATTGAATATGCAGGGTTACCGGTAAAGCGCGTATTATCTTGTTGTGCAATGTATTTCAGCTGATCCTCGTCGTGCCTATCCATTGTTTCAATACAGGACGTTGTGTTTGCAGTCTATTGATCATTGGATTCGGACGCTATTCTCAACGAAGTTGGCATTCCAAACATGTCGGCAAGGTGAGGTCGTCGCCGAGATCGAAGTTGGCTCGACGACCGTTGTGTATGAAGTTGTCGATGTCTTCGACGCGCCACGTCTTTTGGCTGCCGCCAGGGCGGCGGTCTCGCCACTCCCCGGCGGGGTTTGACACGCCAACGAGATCGGAAACCAAGGTCAGGCAGGCAGTGCTGCTGTACGCGAACCTATTCCTTTAGTAACGCCGTGTTGGGATCCGAGTCGTCGGCGATGCGATTGGCGGCCACCAGCCGAGAACTGCTCGGAATGTCAGTAAAACCAGCCCACCCGGGCGATTTGGGGAGTCCTCGATCGGTTTCAACGCCGACTTCAGCTGCGTTCTGTGATTTCCCTGTGCCGCATTGGAATACGCCCGTAGAAGCTTCTAGACAGAGACGTGCCGGATAGCTGTTCCTAGCTGGCTGTTGGTCACCGAGCCGCTTCGATTGCCAACGCTGCGTGATCGCCTTGCCGGCAGCGCAGCTTGACGGTCGCGACATGGTAAATGAACGCGGGGTGTAGCAGGTGAACCGGAGGGTCGACAAGGCCATTGACCCTGAAGAACCGTCTGGCGACAACGGTGTCGGACTCGCAGGCGGTCAGCGCCCAGTCTACAAATCGGTTGGTCACGCGCATCGACCGCGAGCGTCGCCCTTCTACCTCCGGAAAGGCTAGGTCAGCGCCGGCCGCCATCTGCCAGGCCACACCAATCGGTTTCGCTGTGGCGCGGAAGTATCGTCGGGGCAGATCGACTTCGCCGCGGCGCAGACAGTCCCGCAGGGCGGCGGCGTCGAGCGCCGACACCGTCATTCCCTGTCCGTAGATCGGGTTGAAGCTGCAGATCGCGTCGCCGCAGACCAGCAGACCGTCGGGGAACCGCCGCATCTTGTCGTAGCGTCGCCACTGGCTGGACGGCATACGGTGGCGCGCCACCTCCCCGAGCGGTTCGGCGGCCCGCACCGCCGCCAGTAGGTGGGCCGGGCCGTACTCCTGCGCGAATGACAGCATGCCAACCAGGTCGCGGGGCGGTTCGTGTCCCGACATTCCAAAGACCGTGAACATCCACGTGTCATTCTCATAGCCGGACAGAAACATCCCGGTGGGCCGCCCCGGCACAGGGCTGACGATGACGCCCATCTCGTTCAGAGTGCCGGGCGGGATCCGCAGCAATTGGCTGACGTAGGTCATATGCATGACGATGTGGTCCTCGACCGGTCGGCCATACCCGAGGCCTTCCAGAAAGGCCGGCGTGTGGGCACCGCGGCCCATCGCGTCCATCACCAGGCCCGCCGTCAACTCCTGCTCGACGCCGTCTTTACGGTTGATCACCCGCACGCCGGTGATGCGATTCTGATCGGCGGTTGACGTCAACTCGGCTACGTCATGGCCGCCCACGATCGTCACGTTCGCGATGGCCCGCAGCCGCCGCCGGACATGACACTCCAGAAACGGCCTGCTCGGCATATACGCCGTCATAGCTTTGTGATCCGGCATCTTGCCGGACCGCACTAACAGGTGCCCGCCGAAGGAGAAGTAAAACCTGGACAGTTCGCCGTCGTCCCATACCGGGGCACCGTCGGCGACCAGCTCATTGAGAATCCCAGGAAAGAGCTCATCCAAGATTTGCGCTCCACGCGCTAGCAGGGCATGGGGGTGCCGACCCTGAGGTACCCCCCGCCGGTTAGCGGGATTGTCGGGCAACACATCTCGCTCGACCACCGTAACGGTCTGGAAGAAATCAGCCAACACCCGTGCGGCCAGCAGCCCACCCATGCTCGCGCCGAGTACGACCGCATGCTCTCCGAGCTTCGCCATAGTCAACCCCCGACCCTCCGTTGCCGAGGCCAGTATGTCGGGGCGTGTCGGCGATGGCTTGAGTATGCGACTACTCGTCTTTCGACGGATCGGGCGGCAAGATCAGCAAGAGAAGCCGCGCCAATCTAGTGTGTCTCGCCAGCGGGGCGCCGTGCCCCTTGAGGGATGGCGACGGCAACGCATGGGAACGACAGCTGAGACTTCGCCGCATGCGTCCAGACGCGGCGCCAATCCCGCTCGCTGGCACGCCGCAGCAGCCCAATGACCAACACCATCTTGCCGACCCCGCGTAGCCCGTTCCGGATCCAGCAGCGCGCCTGCTGCTACGAGAATTTCGGATTGAGAAAGACATACGGCGTAGCGATCTTGCTGTCGCGAACGACGACAACATCCAGCCCTGTGTAATGGGACAACATCCAGCCCTGTGTAATGGGAGGATGCCCCGAGTTTCGTGGAACCTCGGTGGCGGCCCGGTGAGCATCAGGCTGCGCTCACTTGGTCATTGTGCATGACGGGTGTGACATCTTTGGCGGCTTCGCGTTCGAGCGCGGCGCGCAGGGCGGGCAGGTGCAGGTGGCCGTTGACGCGGCGGAACTGCTTGCCGGCTTCGATCATGCCGGCCGCGCA
This sequence comes from Actinomycetota bacterium, assembly GCA_046725575.1. Lineage (GTDB taxonomy): Bacteria > Actinomycetota > Actinomycetes > Mycobacteriales > Mycobacteriaceae > Mycobacterium. The sequence continues at coordinate 2,643 of JBKOYU010000341.1, forward strand.
CCAGCGCATCGCCATTTGCCCGTCGCGCCAGCGTTTGACGTTGCGGGCGTGGTCGCGGCTGATGGAGATCATCGACTCGATGGCGTCGGTCGATCGCAGGGTGCGCGCCAGGGTGGGTGGCACGCCCAGCCGCAGCACCGTCAGCGTCTCGTCGAGTCCCTCGCGCAGGCTGGCGGCCGCCCCGGGGTGGGTGCGGTCCAACTCCTTGGCGAGGGCCAGCAGCGCGGCCTCGGCTTCCAGCGCCGATCCGGCGTGGTAGGCGTCGGTCATCTTGCGGCCCACGGAAGCCCGGAGTCGTTGCGGCAGGCGGTCTTCGACGTTGGGGCAACCTCCACATCGGCGGAGATCAGATCAGTGAGGCTGCCGTCAGCGCCTGTAAACGTCAGCGCGATGGTCGACACGCTGAATCAGAACGAGTGAGTGATCCTCGTCGATCCGGTACAGCAGGCGGTACGGGCCGCGCCGGGCGCTGTACAGCCCGGTCAGTTCACGCCGCAACGGCTTCCCAACGCGTCGCGGTTCGTGCGCCAGGTCGCCGAACGCGAACTCAATCACCGCCGAGAGCACGCGCGGCGGCAGCTTGTGCAGGTCACGCCGGGCGGTGCCGGTGAACCGAACCGTGTAACCCACCGACGGCGTCAGTCGGCGCGCCGAGGCACGCCGAACTCGGTCCGAATTTCGTCCTCGCCGTACGTGCGCCCACTGGCAATGTCGGCATCGGCCTCGGCGATCGATTCCTTGATCCCGGGCTGGGAAAGCCAGTACAGCGTCTCCTGGAGCGAGTCCCACTCCTCGGCGCCGACGAGCACCGCCGCCGGCGCACCATTCTTGGTGATCGTGATCTGATCCTGCGTTTGGGCGACCGCATCGACGTACTCGTTGAGCTTGTCTTTTATCTTCGAAATCGGCAGTATCCGCATGCCCCCATTGTAGCCTAAATATAAGCCAGCGACGGGCCTAAATTAAGGCCCGCGCCCGGCCGTCCACTGGCGTGACAAGAAGTCACCAACCACTCCCATACGGCCAACCCGCACCTCCTCAAGAGGCACCATTACCAGTTACCAGTCAAGGGTCGCGAGTTGCAGTGCAGCACAGGCCATTTCAGCGCGCGCCGCCGAATTCGCAATCGGGATGCGCCTTCAGGTTGTAGTACCACTGCGGATGTTTGGCTCCCCCATAATTGGAGGCAATGAGAATCGGGTCGCGCCCGTCGTGAAAGTACGCCACCTGCACCTGTCGCGGCTGCCTTGACTTAGCACCGGTGGTGATGAGCGGCGCGTTAACGACCGGGCCGAAACCGCGGCCATTGGTTAGCTTCGACACCCACGGATCGACGCGAGGCGAAAAATTGCGCCCCAGGAACTGCCCCGCACGCGTGCGCCCAAGTCGAACACTTGCCCTGTAGAAAGGGCCCCGCTTCTTATTCGGATCCACGTGGCGCAACCGCATGGGCGAACGATATCCCTCCAGCTCAGCAGGAAGGCCGCATTTGCCAAGAAGCTGTACGACTCGGGCGGGGCTGGCTGCGTCCGTCGGAGAGCGCGGCGTCGATCTCGACCAACCAATCGACGGAGGTGACGGAGCAACTCGCACCTCGTCAGCACGCACCGTTACCAGCTAAAGGATGCGAGCTGCATTGTCCTACAGGATAATTCGTCGCATGATGCGTCGTCTTCTCATCACTCAACCTGTTCCTCGGCCCACGCTGCCAGATCTTGATCGCGGGTCTGATTTTTCTCGAGGATCATCCCGGCATCGGCCCACCACGGCCGCGCAGCTCGACAATTTTGCGGGGGCTCCGTGGTCAGGCCCGGCCTTACCTCATGCCCACCCAGGGCGTGCATGGCGCGTGAGCCCCGGTCCGCCAGCTCATCCCACCGACTCGGCGGCAGATAACCAATATGCACATCCCACTTCGACCCTCTGCACCACTCACATGCGCAGACTAACCACGACCCACGCGCCACTACGCGTCATTTACGGCCCGCCTCAAGGACGGAAACCCCGATGTACTCGTCGTAGGTGCGATAG
>JBKOYU010000277.1:0-2211 GCA_046725575.1 Actinomycetota bacterium
GCACCGGTGCGCACTACTGCATCGGCGCGAACCTGGCCCGGATGACGATCAACCTGATCTTCAACGCGGTCGCCGACCACATGCCGGACCTCAAGCCGCTCGGCGAGCCCGAAAGGCTACGGTCGGGATGGCTCAACGGCATCAAGCACTGGCAGGTGGATTACACCGGCGCCGGCGAGCCGGCAAAAAGCGCTGGGTGCCCCGTCGCGCACTAGGCACACCTGGGCCGCAACGAATCAAGGAGGATTCGGGTGGATTTCACACCGGACCCGGAGCAGCAGGCCGTCGCCGACGTCGTCACGTCGGTGCTGGACCGGGACAACAGCTGGGACGCGCTGGTCGCGGGCGGCGTGACGGCGCTGGCCGTGCCCGAGCGCCTCGGTGGTGACGGTGTAGGCCTGCCGGAGATCGCGACGGCGCTGACCGAGATCGGCAGGCACGGCACCATCAGTCCGGCGTTGGCCACCCTCGGGCTCGGCACCGCGGTGCTGCTTGATCTGGCGTCGGACGCACAGCAGGACCGTTACCTCGCCGGCGTCGCGAAGGGTTCGGTCCTGACCGCGGCGCTCAACGAGCCCGGCGCCCCGCTGCCCGACCGGCCCGCGACGACGTTCGTGGACGGCCGGCTCAACGGCACCAAGGTCAGCGTTCCCTATGCGGAGCAAGCGGATTGGATCGTCGTGACTGCCGACAGCGCGGTCGTGGTGGTGTCCCCGAAGACCGATGGCGTGGAGCTGACCAAGACCCCGTCGTCGAACAAGGGCGACGAGTACACCGTGACGTTCTCCGATGCCGAGCCCGACGGAGTGCTGCAGGGCGGCAAGGTGCATCGGGTAAGCCAGTTGGCGCTGGCCGCGATTGGCGCGTTCGCATCCGGCCTCGTCGCCGGTGCGCTGCGGCTGACCGCCGACTATGTGGCCAACCGGCATCAGTTCGGTAAGCCGCTGTCGACGTTCCAGACGGTGGCCGCACAGCTTGCGGAGGTCTACATCGCCTCGCGCACACTGACATTGGCGGCGACGTCGGTCGTGTGGCGGCTCTCCGAGGGGCGTGACGCCGACGATGATCTCGACGTGCTTGGCTACTGGCTGGCATCGCAGGCACCGCCGGTGATGCAGATCTGCCATCACCTGCACGGCGGCATGGGCATGGACATCGACTACCCGATGGACCGCTACTACTCGACCATCAAGGACCTGACCCGGTTGGTGGGCGGTCCGTCGCATCGTCTCGATCTGGTGGGAGCGCAATGTTCATCGAACTGACCCCCGGACAGCGGCAACTGCAAGCCGACCTGCGGCAATACTTCTCGAATCTGATCTCCCCCGAAGAGGCTAAGGAGATGGAGGACGACCGGCACGGTAAGGCCTACCGGGCGGTGATCAAGAGGATGGGATCCGACGGCAAGCTCGGTGTCGGCTGGCCCAAGGAGTTCGGCGGGCTCGGCTACGGCCCGATCGAGCAGCAGATCTTCGTCAACGAAGCGCACCGGGCCGACGTGCCGCTGCCTGCGGTCACGCTGCAGACCGTCGGCCCGACGCTGCAGAGGTACGGCAGCGAGGCGCAGAAGAAGAAGTTCCTGCCCGCGATCCTTGCCGGTGATGTGCACTTCGCAATCGGGTACACGGAGCCGGAGGCCGGCACCGACCTGGCGTCTTTGCGCACCACCGCTGTTCGTCAAGGCGACGAGTACATCGTCAACGGGCAGAAGGTCTTCACCACGGGTGGGCATGACGCCGACTACATCTGGCTGGCTTGCCGCACAGATCCGGAAGCGGTAAAGCACAAGGGCATTTCGATTCTCATCGTCGACACCAAGGATCCCGGCTATTCCTGGACACCGATGATCCTGTCCGACGGTGCGCACCACACCAATGCCACGTACTACAGCGACGTCCGCGTACCCGCCGACATGCTGGTCGGTGAGGAGAACGGCGGCTGGCGGCTGAACACCACCCAGCTGAACAACGAGCGCGTGATGCTCGGCCCCGCCGGCCGGTTCGCCAGCATCTACGACCGCATACACGCATGGGCGTCCAAGCCCGGCGGGAACGGCGTGACGCCGATCGACCACGAAGACGTCAAGCGCTCGCTGGGTGAGATTCATGCGATCTGGCGTATCAACGAGTTGCTCAACTGGCAGGTGGCGGCGGCCGGGGAGGACATCAATGTGGCTGACGCCGCGGCAACGAAGGTGTTTGGCACAGAACG
>JBKOYU010000989.1:0-5362 GCA_046725575.1 Actinomycetota bacterium
CACGGCGGCCAGCTGCGTGACGACGTCCTTGCAGTCGCGTCCCTGCTCGATCATCGAAATCACCCCGGCGAGCTGACCCTGCGCACGACGCAACCGGTTCAGCACCGCGGCAATGGCGTCTTCGTCACCAATCATGGTGTAACTCCTTTGTGGGGCTCCGCTGCCATAGTACCCATGGGGGTATACCGGCTCAGTTAGGTCGCCGCGGCGACGGCGCCGCGCCGGCCGACGACCCGCCGCAACGGGCAGTGCGCATATCGGGTGCACGCGAACGTGATTCCTGCGGCAAGTGCGGTCAGCACGGCCGCGCCGATCCCCACCGCGGCGTGAATCTCCTGGCCGAGAATGACCGACGACATCGCCAATACGAACCAGCCGAAGGCCTTTCGCAGGGCATCGGGGTTGACCATCGCCGTCAGGCGCGCGCCGATCAGGCCGCCGACGAGCGCGGCGGCGGTGACGGCGCCCGCAACCGCCCAATCGATCTGCACACTCGCCAGGTACCCAGCAAACCCGGTAAACGAGTTCATGGCGATGACCATCAGCGAGGTCCCCACCGCGACTGGCATGGTCAACCCGCCGAGGAGAGCAAGCGCGGGCACGATCAGGAAACCGCCGCCGGCGCCGATCAGGCCGGTCACCAGCCCGACCACAAGCCCCTCGAGCATGATCTTTCGCACCGCCATGCTGTGGGGGCGGTCGCTGGTGCTGGTGCTCCTGCGTCCGCGCAGCATCGCGACCGCGGTGGCGATCATGAGCACGGCAAAACCGATCAGCAACACGGTCCCCGGGATGAACCGGGCCAGCAGGCCGCCGGCGTAGGCACCGGCCATGCCGGCCGCCCCGAACACCAGCCCCGTTCGCCATTGGACTCGGCCGGCCCGCGCGTGCGAAACGGCGCCCACAGCGCTGGTGACGCCGACCACGAGCAGCGAGGTGGCGATCGCCTGCTTGGCGTCCATGCCGGCGACGTAGGCCAGCAGTGGAACGGTCAGAATCGAGCCGCCGCCGCCGAGCAGGCCGAGCGTGACACCGACGAGAACCGCCAGCGCGATGGTCAAGGCGATCATGTTCCTAGCTCGCCTTCCGCTGCTGGACGTCGGCGAGCTGGGCAACGATCGTGCCGGCGTCGCAGGTCGCGCCGCGGTTGTAGGGCAGACGCGACAGCAGCAAGCCCATCGCGCAGGTGTTGGTCAGGGCCGCCGCGGCCAATCCACCGCCGATGCCCGCGGCCAGCCACTTGAGCCTGGGCGCAGCGATGCTTCCGAGGATGCTGGACAGCACGATCGACCCGGCAACCAACCGAACCTGACGTTCCAGGTCCCATCGTTGCGCGCCCCGGTTGACCGGGAAACCCTTTGCCTCCCAGGTGGTTATCCCGCCATCCAGGATGTGCATATTGGGCAGACCCGCGTTGCGCAGCGCCACTTCGGCCTGCGCGGCGCGCTGCCCCGAGCGGCATACCAGAACGACGTCGTCGTCGAGGTGCTTGATGATCTCATCGCGGTGCTCGCGCAGCAGGTCGAGCGGAACGTTGTAGGCACCGGGAATGTGCACCGTGTCGAACTCGCCAGGGGTTCTGACGTCGAGCACTCGCGGGGGCGCCGCCGAGTCCAGCAACAAGCGCAGATCCTGCGAGTCGATGGTGGCCGGGGTTGAGGTGTTCATCGGGTCCTTTCGGTCCGGGTGGTGCGCTCGATATCACTTGGTGCCGATACCACTGGGGGTATAGTAATTCCGATGATACACATACCCCCACCGGTATATGCAACCGGGAATAGATATACCCCATAGGGTACTTGACATACCCATAGGGGTATACACCACAATGGAGTCACCCACCACCAGAAGAAGGAAACGACGATGATCCTCGAGCAGTACTACATCGAGTGCCTGTCGCACGCGTCGTACTTGATCGGTGACGAAACCACCGGGCGTGCAGTCGTTGTCGACCCGCGCCGCGACATCACCGAGTACCTCGATGACGCCGCCCGATACGGATTGACGATCGAAGGCGTGATCAATACCCACTTCCACGCCGACTTCGTCTCCGGTCATTTGGAGCTGGTCGACGCCACCGGGGCGTGGATCGGGTTTGGCGAGGCGGCCCAGACCGACTACCCCATTCGCCGCTTGGCCCACGGCGAGCACATCTCGCTTGGTGAGGTCGACCTGGAGATCCTGTCCACCCCTGGGCACACCTGGGAGTCGATCAGCGTGCTGGTGCGCGAACATCCCGGTACCGAACCGGTCGCGGTTCTGACCGGTGACTCGCTGTTCATCGGCGACGTCGGCCGCCCCGACCTCGTCAACATCGGCGAGAGCTCGACCTCAGATCTGGCGCGCGCGATGTATCACACCATCCACGACACGCTTCTGAGGCTGCCCGACCGGGTGACCGTCATGCCCGCCCACGGTGCGGGATCGTCGTGTGGCAAGAACCTGTCGACCGAACTCACCTCCACCATCGGAGAACAACGCCGCACCAACCCGTCGGTGCAGCCGATGCGCGAAGAGGACTTCGTCGAGCTGATCACCCACGGCCAGCCCGCCGCGCCGGCCTACTTCGCGGTCGACGCAGCGATGAACAAGCGGGTTCACCCGCTGCTGGACCAGGCCCGCGAGATTCCCGCGCTGACCCCGGCGCAACTCCGCAAGGCGCTCGAAGACGGTGTGCGCGTGGTGGATGCACGGAGCGTGGACGATTTCGCGGTCGGACATCTGCTGGGGTCGGTCAACGTCGGGTTCGACGGCCGCTTCGCCGAGACCGCTGGCATGGTCGCCGACGTCGGCGAGAAGATCGCGCTTATCGCCTACCCGGGCGAGGAACAGCTTGCCGCACTGCGGCTGGCCCGCGTCGGCTCCGACAACGCCGTCGGCTACCTCACGGTGGACCGCGACGGGGTTTTCCCCACCGAATTGCGGGATCTGGTGCGGACGGCGCCCCGAACCACCGTCGCCGAGCTGGACCGGTTGCTGGACGAGGACGCGGCGATCCTGATCGACATCCGCAACCCCGGCGAGGTCGAACAGGGCAGCATCCCCGGCGCGATCCACATCCCGCTGGCACAGCTGCGAGCCCGCCTCGATCTGGTGCCCACCGACCGGCCGATCGTCGTGCACTGCGCCGGCGGCTGGCGTTCCAGCGTGGCCGCGTCGCTCATGCGGGCGCAGGGCTTTGCCAACGTTTCGGACCTGGCCGGCGGCTACAGCGCCTGGGCCGACGCCCACGCGCTCGCGTAACACAGTGCACCGCACAGCATTTGAGAGGACAAGCCATGACCGCGACCAACCTGAGCTTTGACAACTTCGAAGCGACGATCGTCGAGAACCCGATCGTGCTCGTCGACTTCTGGGCATCGTGGTGCGGGCCCTGCCGAGCCTTCGCCCCCGTCTTCGAACGCTCGGCAAAGATGCACCCCGACGTCGTGCACGCCAAGGTGGATACCCAAGCCGAGCAGGAGCTCGCCGCGGTCCTCGGCATTCGGTCGATCCCGACCGTCATGGCGTTCCGCGACGGCGTGCTGGTCTACAGCCAGCCCGGGGCGATGCCGCCCGCCATGCTGGAGGACCTGATCAGCCAGGTGAAGGCCCTTGACATGAACAAAGTGCGCACAGAGATCGCCGCCCGCAAGGCCGCGGCGACCGCGTAAGGCGTCGGTATGTGTTATCCGGTTCAGTGCACCGAGTGCGGTAAGACGGATTGGGCCGGCTGCGGTCAGCATGTCGACAGCGTGATGAGATCGGTACCGGAATCCGAAAGATGTCGATGCCGAACGAATCTCGTCACCGCCGCACGTGATCGCGGAGGGCGGCGCTCTCGCGCTTAGGTTTGACTGCCGGTTCGGCCGCCGTCATCACTCACCAGCGCCGCCCACTCCCGGTCCCAGCCGCGGTACCGGCGACGGGTCAGCCATGAGCGCACGACCATCGACAAGCCGGCGACGCCGGCCATCGCGATGAGCCATGCTCCTGCTGCGGCGAACATCGCATCGATGCCCGCCCGCGATGTCGGCGTCGGCGCCGCGACCTGATCGCCGCTGGCGTCCACCCAGACATCCATCTGGTCACCGGCTTTGGTCTGCTGCGCCGATTCAACTGACCCGAAGTGCTCCACGCCATTGGCGTGCCAGCGGGCATTCGTACGGAACGCCTTGGCATCCTGCTCAACGATGAGGGTGCTGTCGTCGATCGCCGTCGCGGCGACGGTCTGCCGCGTCTGCGCCTCTTCGGTATAGAGCCGGGCACGCGCCTCGTACGCCGCGGTGCCGATCGCGCCGGCGACAGGAGTGACGACGAGCGCTGTGACGACGACCAGCAGTAAGACTACGGCCTCAACTCGATCACTGAAGCGCACAAGCGGGCTTCGTCCCAATGCGCGGAGGATCCAGCACCGACCCACACTAAGCGTGAAGGTATCCATCTCATCTCTTCCAACGGTCGAGATCGATAGCGACCCGTCAAGTGTCCCGTCGACGGGGCCGGTCAGCCCAGAGTCGAACGGCCCACGGCCAAGGACCACTGGCACCAACTCATGGGACCAACGACCCTGCTCTACCCATGCCCGTGCAAATAGCGTCGACCGCAGCGAGTTGCGCACAAGAGAGCTACCGGATCGCGTAACGGAGCAATGTCATGGACTGGCCGACAGCCGCGGTCTTGATAGCGATCGTCATCGCCGCGATGGTGGTTCGCAGCACATACATTGCTGGGCGAATGTCGAAGAAATAGATGGCGCCGACCGAAGGAAAGGGGATGCGAAATGTCAAAGTCCTCAACCAAGTACGGAATGTTGGTAGCCGTCGACGGATCGCCAGAATCAGACGCCGCAGTGCGCTGGGCGGCCCGCGAGGCCGTGATGCGAGACGCGGCTGTCACCCTGATGCACGTCGTCGCTCCGGTGGTGGTCGGCTGGCCGGTCAGGCCTCTGCAGGCGAGCTTCGACGAGTGGCAGGAGGAGAATGCCCAACAGGTAATCGAGCAGGCGCAGAAGACCTTTCACGCCAGCCTGGGTGACGCCGAGCAGCCATCTGTGCGCGCCGCAGTGAAGCATTCGCCAGTCGCAGATACGCTCATCAGCGCGTCCAGGGAGGCGCAGATGGTTGTCGTCGGCAGCCGTGGCATGGGTGCACTGGGCCGCGGCGTGCTGGGCTCGGTCAGCAGCGGTTTGGTCCACCATGCGCATTGCCCGGTCGCGGTCGTCCACGCCGATGAAGCCCAGGCTCCCGACTGCACAGCCCCCGTCGTGCTGGGTATCGATGGGTCACCTGCTTCGGAGGCGGCCACCGCGCTCGCCTTCGACGAAGCCTCACGTCGAGGGGTGGAACTTGTGGCGTTGCACGCGTGGAGCGATGTCGGCGTC
>JBKOYU010000737.1:0-8817 GCA_046725575.1 Actinomycetota bacterium
CATGGTGGAGCGGGCGGCGGCAGGACTGATCGAGCGCCACGGTCAGGACGCCATCGCGAATGTCGACGTGCTGATCACCCACACCCAGATGCCGGATATGCCGTTCTACGGCGGAGGCGGCGGGATGGCGCATCGCCTTGGTATGAAACCGAATTGGGTGCTCGATCTGCACAACGGCGGATGTGCAGCGTTCGTGCTCGGGTTGCAGGTGGCCCGGCAGCTGCTGTCGTCGGGAGCGGGGCAGAGCGCGCTGATCGCGATCGCGCAGAACGCCGCAGGACAGGTGTTCGACCAGCCGACGGTGCGCCGCAAGGCGCAAGCGTCGGTGCCGGGCGACGGCGCCGCCGTCGGGCTGGTCACGCTGTCGGACGAATCGCCAATCCTCGACGTGGAGTGCCGCACCTACGGCGAGTACGCCGGCGACATGACCATTTCCATGGATCCACCGCGCAAGTGGTGGCAGCCGGGACCCGGCGAGGCCTACATCGGCTTCACCGAAACCAAGATCACCAAGGTGCTAGCGCGAGGCAACCGCCAGGTGCCGGAGGTCGCGTACGCGGTCTGCGACCGAATCGGTATGCAGCCCAAGGATCTTGACTTGCTCGTCACAAACCAGCCCAACAGGGTGTTTCTGCGTAACTGGCGCGAGGCGCTGGAGCTGCCCAAGGAGCGTCACGTCGACACGTTTGACGACTGCGGCAACCTGTTCGGCGCTGGCATCCCGATCAACCTGGACCGGGCCATCTCCGACGGCACGCTCAAGAAGGGCGATGTGGTGATGATGGCGGCGTTCGCGCACGCCGGTGACTTCGCCGGGGCTGCCGCGATCAAGTGGGGCGGTCGGAGCCGCAACGGCGGCGACATCGGGCAGGGCAACTGATGGCCACGCTCAAGCGCGAGCTGACCGATGCCGTCGGTGCGCTGCCCAGTGCGGTGAACCCGTTGGCGTTGTCGCTCAACGAGAATCCGTTTCCGCCGCTACCCGCGGTGCGCTCGGCGCTGATCGAGTCGATCGACGCGGCCAACCGGTATCCGGAGTACCTGCCGCAGCGGTTGCGTTCGTTGATCGCGGGGCGGGTCGGGGTGCGTGACGACCAGGTGGTGATCGGCGCCGGGGCGACGGGTGTCATCCTGCAAGTGCTGCATGCGGTCACGAGTCCTGGCGAGAAGATCGTGATGACGTCGCCGACGTTTGACGGCTATCCGATCTTCGCGCAGATGGCGCGGCTGGAGTCGGTCACGGTGGCGCTGGATGTGCACGGCCACCACGATCTGGACGCCATGGCCGACGCAGCGGCGCACGCGAGGGTGGTCGTGGTGTGTCGGCCGCACAACCCAACCGGCACCGTCGAACCCGCCGCCGACATCGAGCGCTTCTTGCGGCGGGTACCGGCCGACACAGTGGTGCTGCTCGACGAGGCGTACGTCGAGTTCCTGTCGCCGGAGTACCGGATCGACGCGCCTGCCCTCGTTGAGCGGTACCCGAATGTCGTCGTGCTGCGCACCTTCTCGAAGGCCTACGGGCTGGCCGGCCTGCGGATCGGCTACGGCTTCTGCGCCCCGGAGCTGGCCCGCCGACTGTGGACCATGCAACCGCCGTTCGGAATCGGCATCACCAGCCTGGTGGCGGTGGCGGCGTCCTATGACGCGGAAAACCAGCTGCGGCAACGCATTCGGATGATCGCCTCCGAACGGCGCTACCTGCGGATGCGGCTGCGGTCGATGGGTGTGTACAGTACCGACGCCCACGCGAACTTCGTCTACCTGCCGCCGTGTGGTCAGCCGTGGCAGGAGGTATTCGACGGCATCGGATTGCAGGTCCGCAACTACGCCGATGGCAGCGTGCGCATCACGGTCGGCAGCCGGCAGTCGACGCGCGCGGTGCTGGCCGCGGTGGCGCCGATCGCAATGCGCTGAGACTGCCCGGCGATGGCCGCTGCATGCGGTATGAAGGGGCGTGCCCTCGGAACCCGGTAAGCGTGATCCGATCGCGTTGGCGCGCGCCAATTGGGAGCGGTCCGGCTGGGGCGACGTCGCCGATGGCATGGTCGCGGTGACGTCGGTAATGCGGGCGCATCAGATCCTGCTGGCCCGCGTCGAGACCTCGCTTAGGCCCTACGACCTGAGTTTCTCGCGCTACGAGTTGTTGCGGCTGCTGGCATTCAGCCGCACCGGCGCGCTGCCGATCACGAAGGCGTCGGACCGGCTGCAGGTCCACGTCACCAGCGTCACGCACGCGATCCGGCGCCTGGAGGCCGACGGGCTGGTGGAACGTATCCCGCATCCCACCGATGGCCGCACCACGCTGGTGCAGATCACCGACCTCGGCCGCTCGACGGTCGAGGACGCGACGGTCACGCTGAACAACGAAGTGTTCGCCGATATCGGAATGTCTGACGAAGAGTCGCGCGCACTCGCGGATTCCATCGAGACGCTGCGTCGCCACGCCGGAGATTTCTAGCGCTGAATCTCGCTGTCGTGCAGGGTCAGTTGGCGTTGAGTGCGTGGATCAGCCGGTCCATGACGGCTCCGGCTTCCTGGCGCGCCCGGTCGTGATCGTCAGCTCGTGCCACGTAGAGGGTGGCTTCACGCATCGCCCCGAGCATCGTTAGGGCGGTCGCTTCGACCGGCTGAGGCGGGATACGGCCGGTCTCGACGGCGTTGGCGAGCAGTTCGCGAACCAGCCCGATGTTGTAGCGGTTGCCGATCTCGGTCCACCGCGTCCAGCCCAGCACCGCCGGCGCATCCACCAGCACGATGCGCTGGATCTCCGGATCGGAGCACGCGTCCAGCCAGAAGCCCGCGCCCAGCCGCATCACCTCCACCGGGTCGGCCTCGTTGGCCGCCGCGATCGACTCGCCCATGCGGGTGGCCACTTCGCCCTCGACTCGCTCGAATACCGCGGCGAACAGCTCGGTCTTGTCGGCGAAGTGGTGATACAGCGCGCCGCGAGTCACGCCCGCCGCCCGCACGATCGTCTCCAGCGCCACATCCGCGAACCCGTGCGCGGCGAACAACGGCCGGGCTGCCTCGATCAGCGCCTCGCGTGTTTCCGCGGCGCGCTCGGCCTGCGTGCGGCGGGTGGCGTTCATCAAACCTTGCCTTTCATACATACCGGATGTATCTTCGTACATACGGTATGTAGGTGTCTATAGTAGCTCGGAGTTCCAATGCCCATCATCGATTTGCCCCAGGGGCGCGTTCAGTATCGACTCGCCGGCCCCGCCAACAGTGCAGACCCACCCGTGGTGTTTGTGCACGGGCTGCTGGTCAATTGCGAGCTGTGGACCGGGGTGGCCGATGAGCTCGCCAGACGCGGGGTGCGCTCGTACGCGCTCGACTTGCGCTGGGCTCACATTCTCTTGCTCTGCGGCCGGATGCGGAGCTGAGTCCACGTGGCGTCGCGCGGCTGATCATCGCGTTCCTCGAGGCGCTCGAGCTGACCGATGTCACCCTGGTGGGAAACGACACAGGAAGTGCGTTGTGCCAGTTCGTCATCGACACCGATGACACTCGGATCGGCCGCTTGGTGTTGACCAATGGCGACGCGTTCGATCATTTCCCGCCGGCATCGTTGGGGCCCGTTTTCAAGCTCGGGCGCCGTCCCGCAGGCGTCTACACGCTGATGTCGCTCATGCGGCCCGCGTGGCTACGCCAGCGCGTCCAAGGTCAAAACGCGTCCAAGCCACTGGATCCCGCGCTGACTCAGCACTCAACGCAGAAAGGTCAGCTTCGTCAGCGCTGGCAGCCAGTGCGCCGCCTGGCATTATCCCGGCGAGAACGGCGCGAGTTCCTCGATGCCGAAGACCAGACGGCGCAAGCCCTGTTGTCATTTCTCGACCGTGAGTTGACCGCGAGACGCAGAGTCGCACGCTAGCAACCAGATTGATGCGATTTGGCGTTCCCCTGCTCACGCGTGGGCCCATCTCGCGCGGGCAGCGGGATCGTCGCTGTCACTGCTGTGCCAGAACCCGGGCGCGACCGGATGTTCAGTCGGCCGCCGACGATTTCGGCGCGCTCGGCCATCGACAGCAGGCCGTAGCCGCCCATCTCGTCGCCGCCCAACGGGTGCTCGAACGTGTCGAAACCCACACCGTCGTCGATGATTTCGAGACGGGCGGTGTCGCTGTCGACCAAGAACGTCAGCCGCGCTCGTTTCGCATTGGCGTGCTTGACAACGTTCTGCAAGCATTCCTGCGCGATGCGGTACAGCGCGAGCTCGATGTGGTCGGGCAGCCGGGTGTCGTCAAGGTCGACCTCCATATCGATCTGCGGGATCGAGCGGGCCAGGCTCGCCAGCCCGCCCGACAGCCCCAGGTCGTCGAGCACCGGCGGCCGTAGCCCGCCGATCGCCGCGCGGGCCTCTTGCAGCGTCAGGTCGACCAGCTCCCGGGCCTTGCTCAGCTGCTCGGTCATCATCTCCGGATCGGCGACGGCCCGGGTCGCGGCGTCGAGCCGGTACGACAGCGTGACGAGCCGCTGCGAGATGCCGTCATGGATATCGCTGGCGAGCCGGCGTCGCTCGATCTCCTGCGCTTCGATCACCTGCTCGACGAAGTTCTCGTGCGCACGTTCGCGGGCCACCAACTGCCGGTGCAGCCGGGCCTGATGCAACGCCCCGGCGATCAACCGGCCGATGACGAGCAGCAGTTCGACGTCGCGCTCGGTGAATTCACGGCGTTCGACGGTGTGCACGTTGAGGACCCCGACCAGGCCGCCCGGATCGGTCTCCATCGGCACCGACACCATCGACGTGAAATCCTTGCCGCGCAACGACTCAAACGGCATGTACCGTGGGTCGGCCTCCTTGTCGTGACTGATCACCACCGGCTCGCGGTGGCTGGCTACCCAACCCGAGATACCCTGACCCAGCGGCAGCCGGATCTCGCCGACCGCGGCGTCGAACGGCGGCGTCGCACCCGCAAGCGTCAGCGACCGGTCGGTGTCGTCGAGCACGTGCACGAAGCACACATCGCTGGCGGTCGCGGCGGTGATCATCCGCGCCGCCGCGGCGGCGAGCGGTTCGACGCCCGGCCCCTTCGACGCGGCCTGGATCAGCTCGCGCAGGAGGGCGAGTTCGCGGTCGGCGTCGACGAGATCGCGGACGGCATTAGAGGCATTAGATGGGCGGGCTCCGGACTTCAGGCGGGCTCCGGACTTCATTGGTAGATGCCTTCCCGAAGTGCTGTCGCGACGGCGCCGGTGCGGTCGCTGACGCCGAGCTTGCGGTAGATCGACCTCAGATGAGACTTCACGGTCTCGTCGCCGATGACCAACTTGGTGGCGATCGCGCGGTTGGACAGCCCGTTGACGACGAACGACAGGATCTCGCTTTCCCGCTGCGTCAGCCCTTGACGGGCGCCCGGCCAGAACTCGTCGCGCTGTAGCCGGGCCGCCGTGTCGACCGCCCTGGCGGCCATGCCCGGGTCGATCGCCGTCTCGCCGCCCTGCACGAACTCGAGCTGACGGACCAGCTCGTCGCTGCTGATGCTTTTCAGCAGATAGCCCGACGCGCCGACGCGCAACGCCTGGAAGAGGTACTGCTCGTCGTCATAGACCGACAGCATCACGACCTTGCGCTTCGGGTCGCTCGCGCGCAGCTGCAGGCACAGGTCCAGGCCACTGACACCCTGCATGCGCACGTCGCACAGCACGATGTCGGGGTCGAGCTCGTCGATCACGCTGAGCGCCCGCTCAGCACCGACGGCCTGGCCGACCACCTGCACGCGATCCTCGAACGCCGCGAGCATCGCCTTGAGGCCCTCGATGACCATCTCGTGGTCGTCGACCAGCACAAGCCGCACGGGACCGCCGCTGGACGTCATGGCACCACCTTAGAGCTGGGATTTCGCGAGGTAGTCGAACTTGGCCGGGCCAATCCCCCAATTGGGGGAGGACGAGCGGTAGTGACGTGCGCCACTCTATGCAGATGCCTACGACGCAGGAGAAAACGTGGCGGGCGGGACGGTTCTGGTGGGATGCCAGCACGCCGCCCAACGCCGATGTGTATCCGCTGCGCGCGGTGATATTTGACCTCGACGCCCTGACGGACATTGAGTGTGACGGTCACCGCGTGGCGTTCAACGCGGCGTTCGCCGCGCACGGCCTGGATTTTCAGTGGTCCGTCGGTCGTTACCGGCAGCTCTTGGCCCTCAGTGATGGGCGGCAGCGCGTCTCGGCCGAGCTCCGCAAGCGCGGCGTCGCCACGGAATGCGATGTGCTGGCCGAATTGCTTGCCGACGAGATCTACGCGACCAAGACCATGATGTTCGAGGAGCTGGTCCGCGACGCCGACCTGGCGCCTCGACCCGGTCTCGTCGACCTCGTGATGGACGCGTTCGCCGCAGGCGTCTGGGTGGGCGTCGTGACGAACGGCGCGCGAAGCTGGGCCGAGCCGCTGGTCCGGCAACTCGTTGGCGATGGCCTGGTCGAGACGGTCGTGACCGCTGACGACGTGAAGAAGCCCATGCCGGATCGCGAGGCCCACCAAAACGCTCTGTGGGAGCTCGGGATACCCGCCGAGAACGCCCTCGCCGTTGTGGGTTCCGCGGCGGGCCTGCGCTCGGCGACCTCCGCGGGTCTGGCGACCGTGGTCGTCACGGGCGACGGCACGCCCGATATCCCGGCTGCGATGGCGGTACGCCCCGACTACAGCAGCGGCGAGCCGCTGCGCATCGCGGATTGCCAACGCCTGCACGGCAGCTGGTGGGCCGCCCACAAGAGGTCTGCCGCGTAGCTTCTCGACACGCGCCCACGCCGGCGCCAGGAGATGCCGGCAGGCAACGGCACCGGCACCGCGCGGGCGCTCGCCAAGCTGTCCGGTCTCGCCGCCTAGCCGTTGCGGATCATTTCGATGACCGCGCTGAAGTCCTTGTCGGCATGGTCGGCGGCGAACTTGGCGTAGATCTCGGCGGCGTGGCTGCCGAGCGGCGCGGACGAACCGGTTGACTTGACCGCGTCCATGGCCAGGCCGATGTCCTTGTTCATCAACGCGGTCGCGAAGCCGGGCTTGAAGTCGTTGTTGGCTGGCGACGTCGGAACCGGTCCCGGCACAGGGCAATTCGTGTGCACCGCCCAGCAGTTGCCGGTCGCACCGGTGATCACGTCGAACAATGACTGCGCGGACAGTCCCAGCTTCTCGGCCAGCACGAACGCCTCGCCGACCGCGATCTGCTGGACGGCCAACACCATGTTGTTGCACAGCTTGGCGGCTTGGCCGGTGCCCGAGGCGCCGCAATGAATGATCTTGCCCGCCAACGGTTCCAGCACCGGTCGGGCACGTTCCACTGCCTCGTCCTCACCGCCGACCATGAAGGCCAGCGTGCCCGCGGTTGCGCCCTTGACTCCGCCCGACACCGGGGCGTCGAGTTGCGCGAAGCCTCGTTCGGTGGCCTGCGTGTGGATCGTGCGGGCGTCGTCGACCGAGATGGTGGAGGTGTCGATGAACAGTGCACCCGACTTGGCTTTGGGGAGCACTTCGGCGTAACACGCCTTGACGATGTCACCGTTGGGCAGCGATGTGATCACCACGTCGGCCTCGGCGACGGCGTCGGCGCCGCTGTCGAAGACCTGCGCCCCTTTGTCTTCGGCGGCGGCCTTCGACGCAGGAACCGGGTCAAAGCCGCGCACCGTGTGGCCGGCGGCGACGAGGTTGGCCGCCATCGGCCCGCCCATGTGGCCCAACCCCAAGAACGCAATGGTCGTCATCTGGTTCTCCTATGCGGATGCGCGCGCCCGGGCGGCCTCGGCCCGACCGATGACCACGCGCATGATTTCGTTGGTTCCCTCGAGGATTCGGTGCACACGCAGGTCGCGGACGATCTTCTCCAGCCCGTACTCACGGAGGTAGCCGTAGCCGCCGTGCAACTGCAGTGCCTGATCGGCCACGTCGAAGCACGCGTCGGTGACGTAGCGCTTGGCCATCGCGCACAGCTCCACCTTTTCGGGGTGGTGGTCGTCGAGCGCGGTTGCCGCGCGCCACAACAGGGTTCGCGATGTCTGCAATGCCGTGGCCATGTCGGCCAGCGTGAACCGGATCGTGGGCTCGTCGAGCAATGAGCCGCCGAACGCCTGCCGGTCGGCCAGATAACCCGATGCCTTGTCGAAGGCGGTCTGTGCGCCGCCCAGCGAGCATGCGGCGATGTTGATTCGGCCGCCGTTGAGCCCGTTCATCGCAATGCCGAACCCGGTGCCCTCGCCGTCCGTGCCGCCCAGCATCGCGTCGGCAGGCACCCGAACGCCTTCGAAGATGACCTGTGCGGTCGGCTGCGCATTCCAGCCCATCTTCTGCTCCTCGGCGCCGAAACTCAGTCCCGGCGTGCCCTTTTCGACCACGAACGCCGAGATGCCGCGGGGTCCGTCGCCTCCGGTGCGCGCCATCACGACGTAGACGTCGGACGCCCCTGCGCCGGAGATGAACTGTTTGACGCCGTCGATGACGTAGTCGCCGCCCTCACGAACGGCCTTGGTGCGCAGTGCGCTGGCGTCGGATCCCGCGCCAGGCTCCGTCAGGCAATAGGAGGCGATGGCCTCCATCGACGCCAGCCGCGGCACCCAGGACTTGCGCTGTTCGTCAGTGCCGAAGGTGTCGACCATCCACGCGCACATGTTGTGTATCGACATGAACGCCGCGATGGTGGGGTCCGCGGCGGCGAGCTGCTCGAAGATGCGCACCGCATCCAACCGGCGCAGCTCGCTGCCGCCAACGTCCTCCCGGCAGTAAATGGCGGCCATGCCGAGCTCGGCGGCCTCGCGCAACACGTCAGTGGGAAAGTGGTGATTCTCGTCCCACTCCAATGCGTATGGCGCGAGGCGCTT
>JBKOYU010000084.1:0-1679 GCA_046725575.1 Actinomycetota bacterium
GGAGCGTACTGCAGGTTGGTCAGACCGGCGCCGTGATCGCCCGGCAAGAACAAGTTCCACAGTCCGCGATTGCGCGCCTCGGCTTTGAGTTCTTCCATGATCGGCGCTATGGCCCAAGGGTTCTCGCTGTCGGCGATCTGCGTGGCGAACACCGACTCCGCCGGATAGACGTGAGAGTCCATGAAGTCCAGCAGCGTGTCGCTCAGCCGTATCGTCGTGGCGTCGAAGGCGAAGTTCACAGTTGTTCCTTAAGTGCGTCGTCGGCAAGCGCGATGAGGGGGAGAACGCTTGCGCCGGAACGCTCGAAGCCGGCCCCCACGGTCTGTCCCTTGGTGAAGCGGTAGTGGATTCCCTCCGCAATCACCGCGAGTTTGAAAAAGGCGAAGCCGATATACCAGGGCAGTGCCGATATATCCCTGTGCCCGTGGCGGGAATAACGGTCGGCGATCTCACCGGCGGATGGGTAGCCCGGTGCGGTACCGACGCCGATTCCGAGCCCGGCCGCGGCGGCCTGACCGTAGGCGATGAACAAGGCGAGGTCGGTCAGCGGATCACCGAGTGTGGACATTTCCCAGTCCAGCACCGCGGTGATCTGGTCTGCCTCGACGAGCACATTGTCCAGGCGGTAGTCGCCGTGCACGATCGCTGCGCCACCGGACTCTGGCATGGCGGCGGTGAGCCGGCTTTCGAGCGCGTCCAGATCGGGTAGGTCACGGCTGCGTGAGGAGTCCAATTGGGCTCTCCACCGCCGCATTTGGCGAGCGACGAATCCCTCGGGGCGGCCCAGTTCAGCCAAGCCGACGTCAACAGGTTCGACGGTGTGCAGGTCGACCAACAAGTCGACGAGATTGTCTGCGATGGCGCGGGTACGTTCAGCGCCGAGCTCGGCGAGCTGCGCATCGTTGCGGTAGGCCGTTCCGGCGACGAACTCCATGACATAAAACGGCGCGCCGATCACGGCGTCGTCGGTGCAGAGCGTGACGGGCTGTGGCACCGGAATCGTGGTCGCGGAAAGGGCTTTGAGAATTCGGTGCTCGCGCGGCATGTCGTGTGCCGTCGGCAGGACATGACCGAGCGGAGGTCGGCGCACGACTAACGTGTTCGTTCCGTCGGTGACGGTATAGGTCAGATTGGAACGTCCGCCTTCGATGAGCGTGGCAGACAGCGGACCCGACAGCAGGCCGGGACACTGCGTATCCAGAAACCTCTGCAGCGCGGCGAGATTCAGTCCGGGTGGGTCGGCCGCGGTAGGCCGGTTGCGGTAAAGGGCGTCGAACTCGTTGCGGTGCCGGGCATGGATGGCCGGCCTGCGCATTTTCAGGTTGGGCGTCAGGGTGCCCTCCTCGACACACCACGGCTCGCTCAGCAGTTCCCAACGCTTGATCTGCTCGACGCGGGCCAGCGCCTTGTTCGCTTCGTCGACGTCGTGTGCCACCTGCGCACGGACAAGTGGATGCGTGGCGAGCGCCTGATCTGTCAGTGCAGTCGTGTCGATGCCGTGCCGTTCGGCCAGCCATTGCTGCGCTGCTTGCGAATCCAGCGTCAGGAGTGCGACGACATACGGTCGTCCGTCGCCGAAAGCGTGAGCCTGCCCGATCAGCGGAGAACGAGTGAGAAGGGATTCAATTGCCACGGGGCGATGTTCTTGCCGCCGCTGGTGATGATGAGCTCTTTCTTGC
>JBKOYU010000717.1:0-4478 GCA_046725575.1 Actinomycetota bacterium
GGCTGAGGTCGCTGGCACCGTCAGCAAGCTGAGCGTGTCCGCTGGCGATGTCATCCAGGCCGGCGACCTCATCGCGGTGATCAGCTGACGCCCTTTCACGCCGGAGTAAATCCCGATGTCCACCCTCGGTGACCTGCTCGCCGAGCACACGATGCTGCCCGGCAACGCCGTCGATCACCTGCACGCCGTGGTCGGGGAGTGGCAGCTGCTGGCCGACCTGTCGTTCGCCGACTACCTGATGTGGGTGCGACGCGACGACGGCGTGCTGGTGTGCGTCGCGCAGGTTCGGCCAAACACCGCACCGACGGTGCTGCTGGCCGATGCAGTGGGCTCACTGGCTGACGCCGACCAGATGCCGCTGGTGACGTCCGCATTCCAGTCGGGCACGATCGGCCGGGAAAACGGTGGGAGACAAGAGGATTCGCGTACGACCAATGTCGCCGCCGCAGCGGCTCCGGACCTCAAAGTGGAAGCCGTGCCGGTGCGCTACAAGAACGAAGTGGTCGCGGTGCTGACGCATCAGACGGCGCTTGCCGCGCGCAAGGCCAGCCCGCTGGAGATCGCCTATCTCGACTGCGCCGGTGACCTGTTGCTGATGCTGTCCGAAGGCACCTTCCCCAACGTGGGCGACCTGGCGATGTCACGGTCCAGCCCGCGCGTGGGCGACGGCTTCATCCGCCTCGACGAGGCCGGCGTCGTCACCTTCGCCAGCCCCAACGCGATCTCGGCCTATCACCGGATGGGCCTGACCGCCGAACTCGAGGGCCACAATCTGGTCGCCGTCACCCGGCCGCTCATCGGTGACCCGTTCGAGGCACAGGAGCTCGCCAACCACGTCCGCGACTCACTCGCGGGCGGATCGAGCATGCGCATGGAAGTCGACGCCGGGGGAGCGGCCGTGCTGTTGCGCACGCTGCCGTTGGTGGTGCACGGCAAGGCCGTCGGCGCGGCGGTGTTGATCCGCGACGTCACCGAGGTCAAGCGCCGCGACCGGGCGCTGCTGTCCAAGGACGCCACCATCCGCGAGATCCACCACCGGGTGAAGAACAACCTGCAGACCGTGGCCGCGCTGCTGCGGCTTCAGGCCAGGCGCACCAACAACGCCGAAGGCCGCGAGGCGTTGATCGAATCCGTGCGGCGGGTGTCATCGATTGCGCTTGTGCATGACGCGCTGTCGATGTCGGTGGACGAGGAGGTCAACCTCGACGAGGTGGTCGACCGGATCCTGCCGATCATGAATGACGTTGCGACAGTGGACACCCCGATCCGCATCAACCGCGTCGGCGACCTCGGTGTGCTCGATGCCGACCGCGCCACGGCGTTGATCATGGTGATCACCGAGCTCGCGCAGAACGCCATCGAGCACGCCTTCGACGGCACCAGGCAGCAGGGCTGCGTGACGATCCGCGCGGAACGGTCAGCGCGCTGGCTGGACGTGGTCGTTCACGACGACGGCCGCGGGCTGCCCGACGGCTTCAGTTTGGAGAAGTCGGACCGGCTGGGCCTGCAGATCGTGCGGACGCTGGTATCGGCCGAATTGGACGGTTCGCTCGGCATGCACGACGTGCCGACCGGAGGGACGGATGTGGTGCTGCGGGTGCCTATCGGCCGTAAGACTCGCCTCGCCCAGTAACCGCACAGTCCGGTCAGGCGAATGTGACCGATTTCCCAAATTGACGTTTTGCGCAGCAATTCGAATCAAATTGCATTGGCACACAGTTACGGCCCCGACAAATTTGCCGGGGCCGTAGCCAATTTCTGAACGCTGGGTGCGGCTAGACCCCGCTACGGGCCTTGGTGCGAGCGTTGCGCCGCTTGAGCGCGCGCCGCTCGTCCTCGCTCATGCCGCCCCACACGCCCGCGTCCTGGCCTGAATCCAATGCCCAGGTGAGGCACTCGGTCGTCACCGGACAGCGGTTACAGACAAGCTTCGCGTCAGCGATCTGCGCGAGCGCCGGCCCACTGTTCCCCACGGGGAAGAACAGCTCCGGATCCTCGTCGCGACAGACCGCCTTGTGGCGCCAATCCATAGTTCTGATCTCCTCACCGTGTGCGCAGCAGGGCGCACGAGCTTTTCTTCAGCTGTTAACGCGTGCACATGAAATGTTTCTGCACTGTTGCATCCGATGCTTTCACAGGCTGAACAGATGTCAATACTCGCGAGTTAACAAGTGGGTAATTTCACTAACCAGGGTCGTTAGCCGAACCCTCACTCGTTTGTACTACGCTAAACCAACCTGCGCCCTGAATCGGCCGAGCGAATGCTATTAACGCAGGTCAGAGGGCACTTTCGTGGGTGGTGCCAGCACGCCCAGCGCATCGGGAACCGCTGTGAACGTCATCGCCCGCCGCGGACCCACGTAGTCACCGTCGATCTGACACGCCACCGGCGTGTCGCTCGTCACCCGCACCCACCGCAGATCGTCGTCGCGGATGAGATGCTTGGCTTCGATCCGCGGTTTCTTCGACACCATCCGTCGCACCAGCCCCAAATTGGCCCAGACGTTCATGCTGGTCGTCGCGAACACGCCAAGCCCGGTCTCGAACGTTGTCGTGGGATTCGTCCACACCGGCCGGGCGTTGGCGTACGTCCATGGGCTCGAGTTCGACACGAACGCGAAATGGACACCGGTAACCGGCTCGCGGTCGGGCAAGTGCAGCGTCAGCGACGGCTCCTTGCGCGCGCTGGCCAGCACCTCGCGAATCGCGACGCGGATGTAGCGGGAGGCGGTCACGTTGCGGCCCTTGTCGCGCTGGGCCTCGACGGCGGCCACCACGTCGCCGTCCACGCCCATGCCGGCCGTGAACACGCACCAGCGCTCCCCGCAGTCCATCAGCCCGATGCGGCGCCAGGACTTGCGCCGCCTGTACACCGACAGCAGGTCGACGAGCTGGTTGGTCGCCTCGATCGGGTCGGGACTGATGCCCAGCGCGCGGGCGAACACGTTGGCCGAACCGCCCGGCACCACCCCGACGGCCGGGGCAGGCCCGCCGGGACCGGCCTCACCGAGAATCCCGTTGACGACCTCGTTCACCGTGCCGTCGCCGCCGTGCACGATCAGCACGTCGATGCCATCGCGGGCGGCGTCACGCGCGATCTCGACGGCATGGCCGCGGTGGTCGGTGTGCGCGACCGTCAGCTTCACGCGGCTCTCCAGCGCGTGGGCGAGCAGGTCGCGGCCCGCCGGAGTGGTCGATGTCGCGTTGGGGTTGACGATCAGCACGGCGCGCACGGAGTCCGAGCTTACGGCCAGCCTCTAGGCTCGACTTCGTGATCGTGCCCTCGCCATCCACCGTTCGCCAGGCAGCCGTCGTCGTCTCTCTCGAGGGCGTCGTGCTGGTCGGCGTCGCCGTCGTGCTGGTGGTGCGTCACCTGGCCGGTGTGGAGGATCAACCCTGGCTCAGCGGGTACGGCACTGCGGCCTGGTTCGCGATCATGGGCGCCGGAGTGCTCGCTGCGGGGTGGGCGTTGTGGACGGGACGCCGCTGGGGCCGCGGAATCGCGGTGTTTGCCCAGCTGCTGCTCCTGCCCGTCGCGTGGTACATGGGCGTCGGCTCACACCAGTGGATCTACGGCATTCCCGTGGGGGCCGTCGCGCTGGCGACGCTCGCGCTGCTGTTCAGCCCGTCGGCGCTGCAATGGCTAGGAGCTCAGGATCCCGCCAGCGCGGACAACTCGGGGCCCGACACCCGGTAGGTGATCCACTCGGTCTGCGGCCGCCCACCGACGGCGTCGTAGAGGGCGATCGCGTTGACGTTCCAGTCCAGCACGGCCCATGACAGCCGGGTGTATCCGCCGTTGACGCATTCCCTGGCCAACGTGGCGAGCATCTTGCGCGCCAGCCCGCGGCGCCGGAACTGAGGGCGCACGTAGAGGTCCTCCAGATAGATGCCGGCGACCCCGTCCCAGGTGGAGAAGTTGCGGAACCACAGCGCGCCCGCCGCGGCCTGGCCGTCCACTTCCGCGATGTGCCCGTATACGGTCGGGTGATCGCCGAAAAGTGCTTCGCGCAACTGATTTTCGGTGACCGTGCAGTCCGCGCTAGCACTTTCGAACTCGGCCAGCTCGTGGATCATCGCGGTCAGTTCGGTCTCGTCGCCCGGCCGCGCCGGGCGGATGATCTCACTCATGCCTCGACTCCCGCTCGCTCCGGTCCTCGCTTCGCGCGGGAGCTTGCGGTTCGCGCCATCGGGCTGAGCCTCGCTGCGATCCTCACTCGCGGTCGTCTTCGGGTGGTCATGGTTGCACTCCCAGCGCCGACAGGATCGTGTTGAATTTCGTTGTGGTTTCCGCGACTTCGTCGTCGGGATCGGATTCGGCGACGATGCCGCCGCCCGAGTGCGCGTCGGCAGTGCGACGATCGGCCGACAGCTGCGCGCAGCGGATCGACACTACCCACCGGCCGTCACCGCGCTGGTCGCACCAGCCGATCGCGCCTGCGTAGAACCTGTCTCTTATACACATCTCCGAGCCCACG